>NZ_RAWR01000156.1:0-26269 GCF_003986945.1 Corallococcus sp. AB018
CGGGTGGCTGGGCTGGGTGTGGCTCCTGGGGCTGTGGACGGCGTGCGGCCGGACGCTGCCGGAGGAGGCGGTCTCCGCCCGGATGGCCTGGCGGCCCCCGTCCCTCTGCGCGCCCATGACGTGTGAGTCCCAGGGGCTGAACTGCGGCTACGCCATCGACGGGTGCGGCGGCACGCTCCACTGTGGCGAGTGCGCGGAAGACCAGGCCTGCGGCGGGGGCGGAGTGCCCAACGTCTGCGGCCCCCAGCCCTGCGTCCCCAGCAGCTGCGAGGCGCGGGGCGCCACCTGCGGGCCGCTCTCGGACGGCTGCGGCGGCGTGCTCGACTGCGGCACGTGCGCGACCCCGGAGGTCTGCGGAGGCGCCGGCGTGCCCAACGCCTGCGGGCCTCCGGCCTGCGTCCCCACCACCTGCGAGGCTTCGGGCAAGAACTGCGGACAGGTCGCGGACGGCTGTGGCGGGGTGCTCGACTGTGGCGCGTGCGGGCCGGACGAGACGTGCGGCGGAGGCGGCACCGCCAACGTGTGCGGCCGCGCGCCGTGCGTCCCCACCACCTGCGAGGCGCTGGGCAAGAACTGCGGCGCCGTGTCCAACGGTTGCGGCGGGGTGCTCGACTGCGGCGCATGCGGCGAGGGGCTCACCTGCGGCGCGGGCGGCGTGGCCAACGTCTGCGCCGCCCCGCTGTGCCAGGCGGCCACCTGCGCCGCGCTGGGAAAGAGCTGCGGCGAGGTGCTGGACGGCTGCGGCGACGTCCTGGAGTGCGGAGCCTGCGCGGCCGACGCGACCTGCGGCGGCGCGGGTGAGGCCAACGTCTGCGGCGCCAGCACCTGTGTGCCCACGACCTGCGCGGCCCTGGAAGCGAACTGCGGTCGCGTGTCCGACGGCTGCGGCGCGGTGCTGGAGTGCGGAGGCTGCCTCGCGTCCGAGACCTGCGGCGGCGCGGGCGTGCCCAACGTCTGCGGCAAGGCCGCGTGCACGCCGTCCACCTGCGAGGCCCTGGGCAAGAACTGCGGACAGGTCGCGGACGGCTGCGGCGGGGCGCTCGATTGCGGCGCGTGCGGCGAGGGACGCACCTGCGGCGCGGGCGGCGTGCCCAACGTCTGCGCGGTCCCGGGATGCCGGCCCGCCACCTGCGGCTTCCTGGGTGCGACGTGCGGCGCGGTGGCGGATGGCTGCGGTGGCACGCTCGACTGCGGTGGGTGCGCGGCGCCGGAGACCTGCGGCGGCACGGGTGTGCCCCACGTCTGCGCGCCTCCGGAGCCCGTGTGCGTGGACCGGGACCTGGGCAGCGCGCTGCCGGTGTCGCTGAAGGGCTCCACCGTGGAGGCCCGGGACGACCACGCCGCCTCGTGCGGAGGCGCGGGCGCTCCGGACCGGGGCTATCTGTGGACGGCGCCCCGGGCGGGCACCTTCACCTTCGACACGGCCCGCTCGGCGATACGGTCCGTCATCGCCGTGTACGCGGACGGCTGCGGCGGCGAGGAGCTGGCGTGCGCCACGGGCGGCATCAGCTACGGCGGCGGGTCCCGGGTGGCGGTGACGCTGACGCAGGGCCAGCGGGTCCTGGTGACGGTGGACGCCGTGGCCGGCGGGTCCTTCACCCAGGGCGCCTTCGAGCTCCACATCGACGAATTGCGCGCCACCGAGGCCGGCGCCTGCTTCGACGGCATGGACAACGACGGGGACCGCTGGGTGGACTGCGCGGACACCGAGTGCCGCGACGAGCCCCGCTGCAAGGGCCAGGGCTGCGCCCACCACGACCTGGGAAGCGCCCTGCCCCTCACCTTCCAGGGCGAGACGGCCCTCTCCGGCGACGGCTTCCAGGGCACCTGCGGCGCGCTGCTCCAGCAGGACCGCGCCCACCTGTGGACGGCGCCCAGGGCCGGCACCTTCGTCTTCGACACCTCGCCCGGCAACGACCCGGACGCGGGCGGCCACGCCCTGTACCTCCTCACCGGCTGCCGGGGCACGGAGCTGGGCTGTGCCGCGCACCCACATCCCACCACCAAGGGTGCCCCGGCGCTGAAGCTCACCCTGGCCCAGGGGCAGTCCGTGCTGGTGGTGGTGGACGGCATGGCCCGGCCGGACCGGGACACCCCCATCCGCTACACCCTCCACGTCACCGAATGGGCTCCGTCCGAGGCCGGCCACTGCCACGACGGCGCGGACAACGACGCGGATGGCCGGGCCGACGACGCGGACCCCGACTGCCGCTGACGTTGACGCGTCGTGCCACAACCAGCGTCCCACACCCACCTTCTCACTACATGTGAGGTGCTACGCAACTGATCGACGGCTGCTGCGATAATCCCCGCAAGTCGTTCGCATCCCTTCCAATCATTCCTCGAACTCCGACGAGGGAGCCCCACATGAGCCTCATCGACCGCGCCCGCAGTGCCGTCTCCAACACCATCCGCCAGGTGCAGCAGGACCCCCTCAAGGCGGCGAAGGACATCGGGACGCAGGCGAAGAAGGGCTACGACACCTTCACGAAGGTGAAGACGGCCGTGAAGGACGGCTTCGACAACGTCAAGAGCCTGAAGACGGACGGCTTCAAGGCGACGTTGAAGGGCAACGTCGACAAGATGGTCTCCAAGGCCATGGA
Source organism: Corallococcus sp. AB018 (assembly GCF_003986945.1). Taxonomy (NCBI): domain Bacteria; kingdom Pseudomonadati; phylum Myxococcota; class Myxococcia; order Myxococcales; family Myxococcaceae; genus Corallococcus; species Corallococcus sp. AB018. The sequence goes on from NZ_RAWR01000156.1 coordinate 2,604, forward strand.
CCCGAAGACCAAGCTCGACCTCAAGGGCAAGCTGGGCATCGCGGGCAAGGCCTTCGGCACCATCACCAACGCCACGAAGCTGGTGGGCCAGGCCGGCACGGCCATCTCCGACGTGCGCAACGCCGTGCGCTCCGGCAGCAGCGAGGACTGGAACAAGGCGCTGGGCTCCGTCGCCACCGCCGGCAAGACCGCGGTCAGCACCGTCAAGGGCGGCCTCGAGGTTGCCCGTGACGTGAACAAGTTCGGCAGCGCGTACAAGGCCGCCAGCGGCGCCTTCAAGGCCGCGGTCCCGGGCGCCGGCCCCAAGCTGGCCCGCGCCGCCGCCGGTGCCGCCGCCAAGGCCGCCTTCGAGGGTGGCGCTTCCTCCGCCATCAAGAGCGGCGTTCGCTCCGCCCTGAAGACCGCCGTCAGCGAGAGCGGCGTGGCCCTGAAGGCCGCCACGGGCACCGCGACCCGCGCCGCCGCCAAGGCCGCGCTGGCCGAGGGTGGCAAGGCCGCCGCCAAGGCCGGTGCGACCGCCGCCGCCAAGGCCGCCACGGGCACCCTGGCCAAGGCCGCCGGCCGCTTCGCCCCGGGCGCGAACATCGCCATCGCCGCCTTCGACACGGCGAACGCGGTCTCCACCCTGCGTGACCCGAACGCCAGCACCACCGCGAAGGTCACGGGCGTCATCACCGCCGTGGGCTCCATCGCCGCCGCCACCAACATCCCGGTGGTCAGCCAGGTGGGCGCCGCCGTCTCCGCCGTCTCCAGCTTCGTCGGCGGCCTGTTCGGGTAAGCCGTTGAAGTGACTGAAGGGCCCCCGGGTGGTGAACGCCCGGGGATGTCCCCGGGGGGTCCTTTTCTGGTAGGCACCGTGGCCGTGTGAGACGCGCACGTTTCAATCCCCTCTGGGACCACGGTCGCTACCTGCCAGGAGGCCCTCCGGTGGCCACGAAGAAGAACCCTCCCGCGAAGCCGTCCGCCGCACCCGCCGCCAAGGCGCCCGGCCCGTCTTCCACCCCGGCGAAGCCGGCGAAGTCCGCCGCCGCCCCTTCCACCCCCAAGCCTCCGGAAGCGCCCGCCGTCCCGGCGCAGACTCCCGTGCATCAGCTGGTGCAGCGGCTGCCCGTGGCGCCCGGCCTGGGCCACCAGGCGGACCTGCCGCAGGTGAAGGCCCCGTCGCTGGAGAACCTGAACATCCGCGTGCCCCAGGGCGAGGACCTCACGGAAGAGGACCTGCTGGAGCGCTTCCACGAGCTGGCCCGCGCGAAGGCGCAGGTCCGTGAGCGCGCGGAAGGCGAAGCCCTGGCCATGGGCGACGACGTGCGGCTGGACATCCTGGGCTACGCCAACGGCCGCCTCATCCCGCTGAGCACCCGCATGGGCTACTGGATGGAGCTGGCCCCCCAGGTGATGCTGCCCGGCTTCGCGGAGGTCATCGCGGAGGCCAGCGTGGGCGACAGCGTGGAGGTGGGGCTGGTGCTGCCGGACAACTACCCGGCGGACCCGCTGCGCGGCATGCCGGCGCGCTTCCTGGTGGACGTGCGCGGCGCGCGCGAGGTGAGCATGCCCGACACGGAGTCGGACGCGTTCCTCCAGCAGTTGGGCCGCGGCTCCACGCATGAGGAGGTCATGAGCTCCATCGTGGAGGAGATGGAGAGCGAGATGGCCGACATGCTCTGGGTGGACGCGCGCAACCGGGTGCTGGACGAAATCGTCGCCCGCGCGGACGTCACCGTGCCCAAGGCGCTGGTGGACGAGGAGATCCGCCGCCGCTGGAAGCAGGCGGAGGGCGAGGTCCTGGCGCAGAAGTTCTTCAGCCTGGAGGAGCAGCAGGAGGCGCTGGACGGCTGGCTGCACCACCCGGGCATCCGCGACGACGTGGAGCGCCGCCTCAAGATTGCCCTGGTGCTCCGCGCCATCGCGCAGCGGGACAAGCTCCAGCTCACGCCGCAGGTCACGCTGGAGCTGCTCAAGGAGTCCTCGGAGCCCTTCGGCATCACCGAGGCGCAGCTGCGCGAGTCCATGCTGGACCCGGCCGCGTCCGCGCAGATGACCGACGTCGCGTGGCACCTGCTCGCCGTGGAGCACGTGATGACGCAGGCGAAGGTGACCTTCGAGGGCGCCGAAGCGGGGCTCGCTCAGGGCTGAAAGCGGCTACCCCGCCGGGTTCTTGGGCGCGGGCGGCTCCTGGCCGGGCGCGATGAAGGCCCCGGTCGCGGGGTCTATCTGCCAGGCCGAGTACTGGTGCGTGAGCACGTCGCGCACCTGCCCCTGCTCGTAGCAGACCGAGTACACGACGAAGACCTCGTTCACGAAGTTGGGCCGGCCGTAGCGGTAGCAGTCCTGGTCGCCCTGCTTCTGGAGCGTGAGCGGGTGGCCCAGCAGGCCCCCGACCTCCTGGGTCGTCATCCCCGCGCGCAGCACCTTGATGCCGTGCGGCGTGACGACGGAGAAGGACGTTCCGTTCGCACGCCAAAGGGTGAAGAAGCCCAGGGCGAGCACCACGGGCACCGCCGCGGCCACGAACCAGGTGAAGGTGAAGCGGTTGGACTTCTTCTGGGACCCTTCGCGGAAGGCCGTGAACAGGGCGTCCGGGGACGTGTCCGCCGGGGCACCGTCCGGAATGGCCGGGAAGGAGGAATTGGGAGCGTTCACCCCTCTTGAATGCCGTCAGTGGCCGCCGGATTCAAGCGATGGACTGCCGGGGAGTCCACAGCCCGCACGCCTCGCTGGCCACTGCCAGGGTCATCCAGGGTGGGATACGCCCGGATGTCCGGTTCCAGGCCAGGCGTGCGAGTTCACAATCGGCGCGGTGCGAGACTGCTAGAGGGCACACCCTGAGAAACACCTAGGAGGAGTCACACGTCATGGCGAAGCGCGCCGCCGCCAAAGGCACCCCCCAGAAGACCATGGACCGGGACGTCGTTCCCCCGGGCACGGAGTTGCCGGACAGCGACCTGTTCTTCAACCGGGAGCTGTCGTGGCTGGCCTTCAACGACCGGGTGCTGCAGTTGGCCGAGTCGCCGGAGATGCCGCTGATGGAGCGGATGAAGTTCATCTCCATCTACGCGCGCAACCTGGATGAGTTCTTCATGATCCGCGTGGCGCGGCTGCACGAGCAGATCGCCGCGCGCGTGGGCCGCCTGGTGCCGGACGGCGCGTCCCCGGGCGACACGCTGGACAAGCTGCACACGGGCATCCTGGAGCAGGGCCGGCGCCACGCGGACTGCTTCGAGAAGGTGCTGCGCCCCGCGCTGGCGGAGAAGGGGCTGCGCATCCTGTCCATGAAGGAGCTGGACGCGGATCAACGCGCGCAGATGGAGCAGCGCTTCCGCGAACAGATATTTCCCGTGCTCACGCCGCTGGCCATCGGGCTGGGGCGGCACTTCCCGTACATCTCCAACCTGTCCCTGAGCCTCGCGGTGCTCCTGCGCGACCCGGTGGCGGAAGACGAGAGCGTGGCGCGGGTGAAGGTGCCCAAGGAGATATTGCCCCGCTTCGTGCCGCTCAAGGGGGGCACGTTCTTCGTGCCGCTGGAGGAGATCATCGCGCAGCACCTGGGGGACCTGTTCCCCGGGATGGAGGTCCTCAACTGGAGCCTGTTCCGCGTGACGCGCGACGCGGACTACACCGTGTCCGAGGACGCGGAGGACCTGCTCAAGGCGGTGGAGACGGAGATCAGCCAGCGCCGCTTCGGGGACGTCATCCGCCTGGAGATTCAAGCGGGGATGAACGCGAAGCTGCTGGAGCCTCTGGTGGAGGCGCTGACGCTGGAGCCGCGGCAGGTGTACGAGGAGCACGGCCTGCTGGACCTGGCGGACGTGATGTCGCTGGCGATGACGCCGGGCTTCTCCGAGCTGCGCGACCCGCCGTGGACGCCGGTGACGCAGGCACGGCTGCGCACGGACAACGAGTCCGCGGACGGCGGGGGCACGGTGATGTCCGCGATGCGCAGGGGCGACCTGCTGGTGCACCACCCCTACGAGTCCTTCGCATCTTCCGTGGAGCGCTTCGTGAGCGAGGCGGTGGAGGACCCGGACGTGCTGGCGCTGAAGCAGACGGTGTACCGCACGTCGGACAGCTCCCCGCTGGTGCCCGCGCTCATCCGCGCGACGGAGCACGGCAAGCAGGCGGTGTGCATGGTGGAGCTGAAGGCGCGCTTCGACGAGCGCGCCAACATCCGCTGGGCGAACGCGCTGGAAGAGGCGGGCGTGCACGTCGTGTATGGGATTCCCAGCCTGAAGACGCACGCGAAGGCCATCCTCATCGTGCGGCGCGAGGGCGAGCGGGTGCGGCACTACGTGCACATCGGCACGGGCAACTACAACCCGAAGACGGCGCGGCTCTACACGGACCTGGGGTTGTTCACCACGGATCCGGACATTGGCGCGGACGTGGCGGACGTCTTCAACTTCCTCACCGGCTTCGGCCGGCCGCGCTCCTTCCGCAAGCTGCTGGTGGCGCCGCTGACCATGCGGGAAGGGCTGCTGGAGGAGATCAAGAAGACGCAGGCGGCGCACACGCCGGAGACGCCCACGCGCATCATGATGAAGATGAACGCGCTGGTGGACCCGGGCATCATCCGCGCGCTCTACGACGCGTCCCGCGCGGGCGTGCGCGTGGACCTCAACGTGCGAGGCATCTGCTGCTTGAGGCCGGGGGTGCCGGGCGTGTCGGAGCACATCCGGGTGGTGTCCAACCTGGGCCGCTTCCTGGAGCACCCGCGCATCTACACCTTCGAGCGGGGCGCGACGTCGCGGTGCTACATCGGCTCCGCGGACATGATGCCGCGCAACCTGGACCACCGTGTGGAAATCCTGGCGCCGGTGGAGGACCCCACCCTGGCCGCGCAGGTGCGAGACGTGGTGGAGCGCTGCATGGTGGACACCAGCGGCGCGTGGGAGCTGGGCACGGACGGCACGTGGCGGCGGCGCACCGCCGCCACGCCCAACGACAAGCGCTCCGCCCAGGGTGAGCTCATGGAGCGCGCCATCCGCATGGTGCAGATGCAGAGCGGGCGCCCCGTGGCCTGAGCGGGGGACGGCTCAAATCTCGTGGTTCACCAGGTTGAACACCGCCACGCGGTGCGACTGGGGGAACAGCACGATGAACAGGTGGTTCCAGTCATGCGCGCCCGGAGCCACCAGGTACGAGCTGTAGAAGTAGCGGATCTGCACCTGCTCCGTGCCGTTGCCAATCTCCGTGAGCAGGTGCGGGTCCAGCGCGTCGAAGAAGAAGAGCGCGTCGGACAGCGTGCTGAACGGCACGGTGCCCCGGTCCTGCCAGTTGATGCGGCTCTGCTCGCGCGGGTCCTGCATCAGCGCGAACACGGACTCCACCGCGTCCGACAGCGTCGGCGTCTGCGTGGAGGACCAGGGGAAGCCGTACACGTCCAGCGTGCCGTCACACCAGTTGTTGTGCGTGTCGCACTCGTCGTTGCCGGCCTCCATGATCGACTCGAGCAGCGGCGTGGGGCCTTCCCACTCCAGCTCGATCTGGCTGAGCTTCGACTCCACCGTGCGCACGGACTGGGTGGACTCGGGCGCCGGCTCGGACGGTGCGTTGTTGCACGCTCCCAGGAACAGCGCGGAAGCCAGCACGGACCACTTCAGGGTGTTTCGCGACATGTGGACGACCTCGGGGGGATGAAACGAGGGAGGCCCGCGTGTGCCACAGCCCTCTCCCCGCCCTCAAGCCACAACACGTCACCCGTTCACGTGTCACCGCGCCGTGACGCGCGGGGTTGGAAATCTTCAGCCCCGCTCGCCCAGGGCGCTCCGCGCGGCGTCCTCGCGGCGGTGGGCCTCCACCTCCGGGACCTCCTCCCAGCGGATCCACCCGGCGCGCGCCGCGTGCCTCGCGGCGGCCACCGTGTCGTCCACGGCGACCAGCTCACTGCCCGCGTCGCGGATGTCCTTCGCGATGGTCTCCATCTCCTCGCCGCGCTTGGAGCCCCCCGGCACGTTGCGGATGTAGACGCAGCGGATGCGGCCCGGGTACTCGCGCACGATGGTGCGGTAGTGCTCCGCGTCCTCCTGGCCGCTGTCCCCAATCAGCACGAAGGGCAGATGCGACAGCGTCTCCAGCACGCCGCGAATCTTGTCCAGCTTGTGCCCGTGCCCGCCGCCCGGCGCGAAGCCATGCCGTGACAGGCCCCAGTCACGCAGCAGCAGCGGGCCAATGGGGATGCGGTGGATGGAGAGGAACTCGTCCAGGTGCTCGTAGAGGTTCCACGGGCTGCTGGACACGTAGAAGATGGGGTTGTCCGCCGTGCCGCTCGCGCCCGCCTGGAGCGCCGCGTAGAACGCGTCCACGCCCGGGAAGGGCAGCCGCCCCCGGTGCTCCGTGAGGAACAACGCCCACGCGCGCTTGAGCGGATCCGTCACCCCCGTGGCGATGACCGTGTCGTCGATATCGCTGATGACGCCCAACTCCGCGCTCGTCCCCGCCACCCGCACCGGCGCGGACACGCGAGGCACCCCTTCCGCCTCCGGCGACAGGAGCTCCAGTTCCACCATGTGCCAGCCGGAGCGCACGCCCTCGGGCGGAGGCACCCATAGCTCCAGGAAGCCCTCCTCGTCCGTCACGCCCTCCCAGCGCTTCTCCCCCCAGCGCACCGCCACGTGCGCGCTGGAAATCTCCCGCGTCATGTAGCGCTTGTAGGAGGCCACGGCGCTGCTCCACAGCGTGTGGCGCTGGCGCTGGGGCGTCACCTTGCGCTCCTCCAGCACGCGCGCCTTGATGACCACGCGCTCCGGGGTGCCGTAGCCCCGGTACGGCAGGATGCGCAGCGGCGGGGCGATGCCCAGCCCCTTGCGCACGCGGCGGCTCAGCACGTCGTATTGGGCATCCGCCTTGACGGCGAAACGGAACAGCAGCGGGTACAGGTCGGGCATGGCGGGTGCGCGCGAGTCTACCGTCCCCTCCGTCAATCGTGGCGGCCCAACGTCCGGTCCAGGTTATATGCCGCGCTGATGAGCGACAGGTGCGTGAGCGCCTGCGGGAAGTTGCCCATCGCCTCGCCGGACATGCCCGTCTGCTCCGCGTACAGCCCCACGTGGTTCGCGTAGCCCTGCATCCGCTCGAAGATGAGCCGCGCCTCGTCCAGCAGGTCCGGCCGGACGCTGCTCGCGCGCGTCATCGCCTCCACCAGCCAGAAGCTGCACAGGTTGAAGGTGCCTTCGCTGCCTTCAATCCCATCCAGCTTCTCGTCCGCCTCGTAGCGGAACACCAGACCGTCCGACGTCAGGCCTCCCTCCTTCGGAGCCTTCCGGATGACGTCCAGCGTGGAGATCATCCGCGGATCCACCGGCGACAGGAAGAACACCAGCGGCATCAGGAGGTTCGCCGCATCCAGCGCTTCGTGCCCGTAGGCCTGGATGAAGGCGCCCTTCTCCTGGCACCAGCCCTTCTCCATGATCTCCTCGAAGATGGCGTCGCGCGTCTTCAGCCACTTCGCCCGGTCCGCCGGCAGGCTGCGCTTGTCCGCGAGCCGGATGGCCCGGTCCACCGCCACCCAGCACATCAGCTTCGAATAGACGAATTGCCGGCGCGAACCGCGAATCTCCCAGATGCCCTCGTCCTCCTTCTGCCAGTGGTCGCACACCCAATCCACCAGCCGCCGCAGGTGCCGCCAGAAGTCATAGGAGATGGGCGCCGCGTACTTGTTGGACAGGTACACGGAGTCCATCAGCTCCCCGTAGATGTCCAGCTGCAGCTGGTCCGCCGCCGCGTTGCCAATGCGCACCGGACGCGCGCCGCCATAGCCGCGCAGGTGATGCAATTCCTCCTCGTCCGGCACCCGGCCGCCGTCCAGGCGGAACATCAGCGGCAGCGGCCCATCCCCGTTCTCCGCGCAGCGCTTCTCCACCCAACGCATGAAGGCGGCGGCCTCCTCGTTGAAGCCGATGCGGATGAACGCGTAGACGGTGAAGGCCGCGTCCCTCAGCCAGCAGAAGCGGTAGTCCCAGTTGCGCGTGCCGCCGGGGGACTCCGGCAGGCTGCACGTGGGCGCCGCGATGATGGCCCCGGACGGCTCGAAGGTCATCAGCTTCAGCGCCAGCGCCGAGCGCTGCACCATCTCCCGCCACCGCCCCGTGTACTTGCACTTGGACACCCAGTGGCGCCAGTAGTCCACCGTGTCGCGGAAGAGCTTCTCCGCGGAGTCGTGCGTGTGCAGGTGGTGGTGGCAGCCCTCCACGCCGCCCTCGCGCAGGGTGAAGACCGCGGACTGGCTCTCCTTCAGCGTGAAGTGCGCGACGACGCCGTTCTTGTCCTGCTTCAGCGGGATGGGCGTCACCAGCTGCATGCTCAGGCCCTTGGAGACGAAGGCCGCGCCGCCGTTCACCACGTGCGTCTCATGCTCGTCCCGGGCGTAGTTGAACGCCGGGAAGCACTCCATGCGGAAGGACATCTGCCCGCGCACCACGCGGATGCGCCGCAGGACCTCGCGCCCCTCCGCCCTCGCCCCCTTGCCCAGCGGCATCAGGTCGATGAGCTCCCCCACGCCGTCGGGCGTGTAGAAGCGCGTCACCAGCACGTTGGTGTCCGGCCAGTAGAACTGCCGCTTCTGGACGTTGTCCGGCTCCGGGGACACGCGCCAGTACCCGCCCTTCTCAGGGTCCAGCAGCGCCGCGAAGATGCTGGGGCTGTCGAAGTGCGGAAAGCACATCCAGTCGATGGTGCCCTCGTAGCCCACCAGCGCCACCGTGCGCAGGTCGCCGATGATGCCGTGGTCCTCGATGGCCACGCCGCCCTTCAGGTCCGAGTGATGCAGGTTCACCGGGCATGCTCCTGGAACGAGATGACGTGCTTGATGCCGCCCTTCGCTTCCACCACCTTCACGAACTCCGACGGCGGGTGGCGCTGGGTGATGAGCGCCTCCAATCTCCCCGGCCACTTCGCGCGGAAGCGGGCCAGGTCCTCCAGCGCTTCACGGAAGTCACTGTCCGACGCGTTCACCGTGCCGAACATCACCCGGTTGCCCAGGACGAGCTGCCCCAGCACCTGGTCACCTTGCAGCTCCAGCGGCTCCTCGCGTCCGGGCACGCCGGTGAAGATGAGCACGCCGTTCTCCTCCAGCACCTGGAGCGAGTCGAAGGCCACCTTCGACGCCCCCGTCGCCTCGTAGATGAGGTCCACGCCGCCCAGCTGCTTCTTCAAGGCCTCCACCGTCACCTCCTTCGAGGAGATGTACGGCGCGCCCACCGCCTCGGATGCGGCGGCCTTCTCGTTGGGCTTGGGGCTGCGCGAGTACACCGTCACGTCGAAGCCCGCGCGCATCAGCGCCATGGCCCCCAGCTGCGCCACGGGCCCCGCGCCCAGCACCAGCGCCTTGCCGGGGTTCAGCTTCCACGGCAGGCGGGACTGGATGTGCGCCACCTCGCGCAGGCCCTTCTCCGCGATGGTGAGCGGCTCGGTGAGCACGGCCACGCCGCGCAAGCCGTCGTCCGCCTTGTGCAGGTAGGCCGCGTCCTCCACGAAGTGCTCCGAGCAGAAGCCGTGCGCGCCCTGGATGCCGCGCTCCGTGTAGTCCCCCGTCACGCAGAAGTCCGGGTAGCCGTGGCTGCACGCCGGGCAGCGCGTGTGCGGACAGGGCCTGCGCACCCGGGGCACCACCAGGTCCCCCGGCTTCAGGCCCTGCACGTGCGCGCCCACCTCCATCACCTCGCCCAGGCACTCGTGGCCCAGGATGAGGTGGTCCTCTCCTTTCGGCGCCGCGCCGTGGTCTCCCTTCAGGATCTCCTGGTCGGTGCCGCACACGCCCACCTCCAGCGTGCGCACCTTGACCTGGGTGGGCGAGTGCAGCCGCGGTTCGGGAACGTCGAGGACGCGCACCTCGCGCGAGGGGAACATGACGGCCACGGCCTTCATGGGATGAGGACTCCTTCCGGGCGAAGTGCTGAATGTCCCAGGACAAGGGGTGCGGACTTGGGACCCATGTCGCAAGTGCCCGTCCGCCGCCCTGCGTTTCCCCACCCGGCCCGCCAGAGGGGACCGCCGCTGAACAGCCCGGGCCGCCCGCCTGCCTGGAGGGCGACACTCGAAAGCACTGCCCCCCTGGGTCGCGCGGGTCTATAGAAACAGGCCGTGCGTTCGCCCCCCGCCTACCGACGCAGCCGCGCCACCGCCATCGGTGCCACGGCCTTCCTGATGCTCGCCCTGCCCTTCCTGGTGCTGGGGGTGTTCTTCCTCGGCCAGAACGCGCGCATGGACCTGCGCTGCGAACCCCAGGGCCCGTGCGTCCTCACCCGCTCCAGTTGGTTGAGCCACGACGAGGTGGGCCGCTACGCGCCCGCGGACATCCAGGGCGTGGAGGTGGCCCGCAGCCGCAGCACCCGCAAGGGCGCGGCGCCCATCTTCCGGGCCCAGCTGCAGACGCGCTCTGGCGTCCAGCCGCTCGCCTACCAATGGACGGAGGCCGAGCCGGAGGCCCAGGCCTTCGCGGACACCGTGCGGCGCTACCTCACCGGTCCCCGCACGGACGCACTCGAGGTGTTCCAGGACGACCGCAAGGCGTCGCTGCGCGTGGGCGGCGCCTTCACCGTCGTGGGCCTGGGCGTGCTCGCCCTGAGCCTGTGGCTGCTCTCCCGCACGCTGGCGCACCGCAAGGCGGAGCGGGCCACCGTCTCCTGAAGGACAACAGAGCGCGTCGAAAAGCAGCCGGACGTGCGCCGCGGATTTCACTTCCTGTCCTACAGTGAAAGGCGCCTGCCCGCTTCCAGGCCCCTCCTGTGCGACCGCGGGGCAGGTGAATAGGTTGTGGCGAATGTTTCGACGCCTCATCGAGCGGATGCGGGGCCTGCGCCAGGCGGCGCCATACCTCTTGCGGCCCGCGAACGTGGACGCGGACCGGGCGAAGATCTCCATCGCCCAGCTGGACCACCACTACTCCAACAAGGTCGTGGCGCTGAAGGACGTGAACCTCAACGTCCGCTCGGGTGAGTTCGTCTGCCTGCTCGGCCCGTCCGGCTGCGGCAAGTCCACGCTGCTCTACGCGCTCGCCGGCCACGTGGTGCCCACCGGCGGCCGCGTGGCCATTGACGGCAAGCCCATCCACGGGCCCGGTCCGGACCGGCTCCTGATGTTCCAGGAGGCCGCGCTGTTCCCGTGGCTCACCGTGCGCGGCAACATCACCTTCGCGCTGGGCGCCCGGGGCGTGCCCCGCGCCGAGCGCCGCGAGCGGGCCAACGCCTTCATCCAGCGCGTGCGCCTGGAGGGCTTCGAGGACACGCTGCCCCACCAGCTCTCCGGCGGCATGAAGATGCGCGCCAGCCTGGCCCGGGCGCTCGCGGTGGACCCCACCGTGCTGCTGATGGACGAACCCTTTGGCGCGCTGGACGCCCAGACGCGCGTGCACATGCAGGAGATGTTGCAGGCCATCTGGCTGCGCTCCGGCAAGACGGTGGTGTTCGTCACCCACGACGTGCAGGAGGCGCTGATGCTGGGCACCCGCGTGGTGCTGATGGCGCCCCGTCCGGGCCGCGTGGTGGAGGACCTGGAGATCCACCTGCCCATGCCGCGCTCGCTGGAGGACCCGTCCCTGGACGCGATGGCGCGCGACATCCGCCACCGACTGCGTGCCTCGGAGGACAACGCGCTGGAGGTCCCTCCCGCGGAGCCCGTGCAGCGCCGCACGCGCACGCCGTCCAGCCTGCCTCGCGCCAGCGTCGTGACCGGCCGTTAGAGGGGACACCGCCATGCTGAAGTGGGCGCAGAAGCTGGGGATGATCGCGCTGCTCTTCGCGCTCTGGGAGGGGCTGTCGCGCTCGGGCGTGTGGAACAAGCACCTGTTCCCCGGACCGCTGGAGGTGGTCCAGGCGCTCATCGCCATGGCCCGCGACGGACAGCTGGGCGGCGCCACGCTGCGCTCGCTGGGCCGGCTGACGCGCGCCTATCTCATGTCCGTGGGCATCGGCGTGCCGCTGGGAATCTGCATCGCGCGGCTGTCCTTCTTCCGCAACGCGGTGAAGCCGGTGGTGATGGGCCTGCAAGCCCTGCCCTCCATCTGCTGGCTGCCCCTGGCCCTGTTGTGGTTCGGCCTCAACGACACCGCCATCCTCTTCGTGGTGGTGATGGGCAGCGTGCTGGGCATCGCCATCGCCACCGAGGACGCGGTCAACGGCCTGGACCCGCAGCTGGCCCGCGTGGCCAGGACCCTGGGCGTGCGGGGCCTGCGCTTCTACTTCGGCGTGCTCCTGCCCGGCGCGCTGCCCGGCATCGTCACCGGCCTCAAGCTGGGGTGGAGCTTCGCGTGGCGCGCGCTGCTCGCGGGCGAGCTGCTCTTCGTCTCCGGCGGCCTGGGCCAGCTGCTCACCATGGGCCGCGAGCTGATGGACGTGTCCCAGGTGATGGCGGTGATGCTGGCCATCATCCTCATCGGCATCACGGTGGATCGCGTCCTCTTCCAGACGGTGGAGACGCGCCTGCGGCGCCGGTGGGGCCTGACGGCGTCCGTGTGAGCCTCAAGACGCTTGCGCACTCACGGGCATTGATAACAGGCGGGGAATCTCCATTAGCGTGACGCACCATGGCTTCCGCGCGTCCGCTGTCCCTGCTCCTCGGTGTCTGCGTCGTCCTCCTGACGGGTGTCACGTCCTGCAAGAAGGACACGCCCTCCGGCGCCAACGCGCCCCTGCGCGTGGCCTTCTTCCCCAACATCACGCACGCGCAGGCGTTGGTGGCGAACTCGGAGGGGCTCTTCGGGTCGCAGCCCGGCATGGGCCACGTGGAGGTGCGGCAGTTCAACGCGGGCCCCGCGGCCATGGAGGCGCTGGTGGCGGGCTCCGTGGACGTGGCCTACGTAGGCCCGGGCCCCGCCATCAACACGTACCTCAAGGCCGGCAAGGAGCTGCGCATCATCGCGGGCGCGGTGAACGGCGGCGCGGTGCTGGTGGTGAAGAACGCGAAGACGGCCGCGGAGCTCAAGGGCAAGAAGCTGGCGACGCCGCAGCTGGGCAACACGCAGGACATCGCCCTGCGCACCTGGCTGAAGGCGCAGAAGCTGAGCATCTCGACGGACGCGGGCGGCGACGTGCAGGTGATTCCCATCAGCAACCCGGACATCCTGGCCCAGTACCTCCAGGGCGCCATCGAGGGCGCGTGGGTGCCCGAGCCCTGGGGCGCGCGCATGCTCGCCGAAGGGGGCGGTCACATCCTGGTGGACGAGCGCGACCTCTGGCCGGACAAGCGCTTCCCCACCACGGTGGTGGTGACGACGAAGAAGGTGCTGGAGACGCAGCGCCCGCGCATCGCGGCGCTCCTGGGCATCCACGTGCGGCTCACCGAGCGCTGGCGCGCGGACCCCGCGGCCTTCGCCACGTCCGTCAACGCCGCCTTCGGCCAGCTCACGCGCAAGCCCCTGCCGGCGCCCGTGCTCCAGGACGCGTTCTCCCGCCTGGAGCCGAGCCTGGACCCGGTGCCCGCCGCGCTGAAGACGTCCGCCGAGCACGCGAAGTCACTGGGCTTCATCCCCAGTGACGACGTCGCGGGGCTCGTGGACCTGAGCGTCCTGGACGAGGTGCGCGGCGGCGGCGCGAAGCCGAACTAGTCCAGCTTCTCCCCCTGGAGGGACAGGGCCACGTTGTCCGTCTCGTCCACCTGGTAGAGGGCCAGGACCTGCTGCCCCTTGAGCGGTGGCTTGTAGATGGTCAGGTTGCTCATATCCAGTGGCACCACCGGCCCGGTCACGTCCCGCACATACAGGATCAACCCGGACCGCTTCACCACGGGTCCGCTGACCTGGCGCATCTTGTCCGGGTCCGGGGTGATTTGCCGCACGGCCTGGCCCGGGGCGACGATGTCCGGTGTCAGGGTGGGGATGGTGCTCGGAACGTTCGACGGGCTGCTGCTCGCAGGATTGGTGTAATTCGCCACCATCTGCCCGGCCTGGTCGCCGTCCTTGGTGACCGTAGGCTCACTCGCCAGCGCGGGACCTGCGCACAACAAGAGACCGAGCGTCGGCGCGGTCCACGCCATGGCTCGCCAACGTCTGGTGAATCCGTGCATCATGGTGACACCTCCGTGGCACGGGGGCGCTGCCCCCGGGCTCAGGCCTAAACGTAGGGTGGGCAGCACTGAATGTTCAGCGGCGGAACACAGGCCGTGCGTGAGGCAGCTTCCCCACAGTAGGGTGGCGCGCACGCGAGCCAAGGACCGCTCGCATACGAATACGAGGCACCTTTGGCTGGACGCACCGACGAGCAGCACCGCATCGCCCTCTTCATCGACTTCGAGAACCTGGTCACCAACACCGGCATCAGCGCCAACAACTTCGACCTGCAGCCCGCCCTGGACCAGCTCCTGGAGCAGGGCAAGGTCGTCTTCCGCCGCGCGTACTGCAACTGGTCGCGCTTCGAGGACGCGAAGCAGCGCCTGCACGACGTGGGCGTGGAGCTGGTGGACGTGCCCCCCTCCACCCGCGCTGGCAAGAACAGCGCGGACATGCGCCTGGTCATCGACGCGCTGGAGCTGTGCTACGCGCGCGAGCAGATTGACACCTTCGTCATCGCCTCCGGCGACAGCGACTTCTGCCCCCTGGCGTACAAGCTGCGTGAGAACGGCCGCACCGTCATTGGCCTGGCCGTGCGCGAGGCCAGCTCCCAGATGTTCGTGCGGGCGTGCGACCAGTTCATCTACATGAAGCCCAAGAACCGGGGCGAGTCCTCGCACAAGGACAAGGACCACGGCGGCCGGGGCTCCAAGTCCGACGAGGGCAAGGGCGGCAAGCGGGGCGGGAAGGGCCACGACAAGGGCCACGACAAGGGCGGCAAGGAAGGCGCCGAGTCCAAGGGCGGCAAGCCCAAGGCGGAGGTGCCCGCCGTCGCGCGCGAGGTGGTGCAGAGCCTGCTGCGCCGCGCGACCGGCCCGCTCAACCCGTCGCTCGTCAAGGAGACCATCGTCCGCAAGGAGCCCGACTTCGACGAGCGCGACCACGGCTTCTCCACCTTCGCGCGGCTGCTGGAGGCGCTGGAGCAGGAAGGCCTGCTGCGCCGCGTCCAGCAGGGGCGCCAGGGCTACATCGTGGGCCCGGACTCGGACGTCGGCGCTCCGCCACGCGAAGCCAAGGGCGGCAAGGGGCGCCACGCCAAGGCGCCCGTCCCGGTGGAGGAGGAAGAAGAGGAGCTGGAGTCCTACCCGGACCCGGACGACGAGGGGCTCTAAGGCCCCCCGCCCTCGAGTCCACTACGTCGCGCGCGGCGTGGTGGACTCGCAGAGGTGCTCCAGGAACTCCGGCAGCAGGCGGGCGGACATCACCCACAGCTTGCCGTCGCCCAGGTCCGCCAGGGACACGCGCTCCGCGTACTCCACGCAGGTGGCCTCCACGTAGTGGACGAACACCTTGCGGTCGCGCGCGCGGTACCACTCCGCCGCGCGGCCCAGCAGCGCCACGAACGCGTCCTGCACCTCCGGCCGCGCGTCGTCCTCCAGCGGCACCAGGCGCACGCCGTCCAGCACGTTGAAGAGGTTGAGGCCCGGCTGCGCGGACTCGAACACCGCGAAGGCCACGGCGCGGCCTTCATGGCGGGCCACCACCAGCTCACGCTCGCGGGACAGGCCGGCGTCACCCCAGCCGGTGCGCGTGGTCTCCAGGTCGAAGCGCTCCGGCACCAGGTCCAGCGCTTCTCTGTAAGCCTCCGGGCGGGTGTCGGCCACGCGGGCGAAGAAGCTGGCCCGCTCCTCCTGGGTGGGTGCGCCCAGGGCGATGTTCGCGGGCTGCGTCCAGGCGCTGTCCACCTCGCCCTCCATCAGGCGGAAGGGCACCAGGCACGTCTGGCCGGTGTGCGCGTACCAGGTGGCGAAGTCGAACTTCGTGTAGCGCACCCAGCGCACGTTCGCCTCGCAGTAGGCGAAGAACCACTTCACCTCCGGGTCCACCTGGGTGGGCTCGTAGCCGCGCAGGTAGATGTCGCGCAGGGCCTCGCGAGCGGTGGAGCGGCTGCCCGGGGGCTGGTGCCGCGCCAGCTGGTGCGCCATCCAGCTGCCCGCGTAGGGCTTGAGCACGGACAGCGTGGCCTCCATGCCGTCCTCCGCGGGGCGCACCACGCGGTAGCCCAGCAGCGGCGCCTCCTGGAGCTTGTCCTGCGTGCGGGAGAACTGGTCGCGCAGGCTGGTGAACTTCTCCGGCTCCTTGCCCGGGAGGCGGAAGTAGCCGGAGCGCTCGAAGAGCTTCCAGGTGGCGTCGTTCCAGTCGCCTTCCACCTGGGTGGTGGGGTGGGCCTGGGCCTCCACCAGCGCGCGCCACGCGCGGGCCCCTTCGGCGTCCAGGGGCCGGACGCTCACGCCGCAGCGGCGGCCGTTGGGCGTGCTGGAGATGTTGCGCACCTCCGCGCGCAGGCGCACCGGCGCGTGGCCCTCCAGCCCGACCTCCATCACCGGCAGGCGCAGGCCCGGGTACATCAGGTCCTCGCCGGGCTCGGTGAGGAAGGACAGGCCTTCGTAGGAGACATCCAGCAGGCCGCGGTGCACGTGCACCTGGGGCCAGAGCGGATGGTCGAACTCCACCGTGCAGGACGCGTGGGCCTGCGTGCGGCGCAGCCAGCGGTGGCGGAAGCGCACCAGCGACGTGGGCGCCGGCATCAGCAGCAGGCCATCCTCCACGCGCGCGGCGTCCATCTGGAAGTGCACCACGCTGGAGTAGCCGAACGCCTCCAGGGTGAGGGGCCCCGGGGGAAGCGTCCCGTGCAGCTGCCAGCCGAACGCGTCCTGGAGCGGCTCGAAGAAGGCGCAGGTGACCTCCGCCACGGTCTGGCCATCACGCGAGCGCAGCACGCCGCGGGCCTGGCGGGACGCGAGCGCTTCACAGATGCGCGCGACGCGGTCCGCGTGGTCGATCTGCTCGCGCCACACAGGCCGCGTCTCCGGCGTGAGCAGCAGGCCGTTGTCACGCAGCGACTCCAACAGGCCCACGATGCGGCGGCCCGCGTCCAGCGGCGGCGCGACGAAGCGCAGGCTCACCTCCGGGCGCATGGCGTTGACGCCAATCACCTCCGCGTCCAGCGCGGTGGCCCACCGCTCGCCTTCACCCACCACCACGGACGCGGCCTGTCCCTTGCGGGGCACCGCGCGCGACTCCAGGTGGAGCGTCAGGTGCTCCAGGGACAGCTGCACCAGACGTCCGGGAGAGAAGTCCGAACCAAACGAGGCCGCCGCGCTGAGCTCGGTTCCCATCCGGTATCCGAGGAGGGCTTCGCGGCCGGCCGGCGCGTCGTGAGTGTCAGTGTGCATGCGGGGGCTCCCTGATGTCCTACGGGGCATGATCCTACGACGTCCGAAGAAACTGTGTTGTCCCCAGTTACGCGTGACCCGGGGAACTCGGATTCCCACAGAGTGGAGATCATTCATCCCTTCTGCACTGAGACCTTCGGGCTGGAGCGGCGGCCACGCATTGGACTGTCGCGAATTGGTTTCTCACGAGTCGGGGATTTCCTTCACGGACAGGCGCATCACCTTCCAAGACAGGTGCGGACCTGTCCCTCCCCTCGGGTCGCGCGGACCCCGGAAACACAGGGTGATTCCGACACATGGAACACAAGGGACATGTCGCATGTCTACTGGTGAGACAAGGCATGCCTTGGGGGACAGAGGTTGGTGCGACACACGTCGGGGATGACTCGCCTCCCCGCGAGGCGTTATCCCGGGAGCACGCCATGTCCTCCGCCCTGTCCACCCTCTGTCTCCACTGCGGCATGTGCTGTGACGGCACCCTCTTCACCCAGGTGCCGCTGCGGCCCCCCGAGGCGGAGGCCCTGCGCCAGCGCGGCCTGTCGCTGTCCGTGAAGGAGGACGGCACGGAGGTGTTGCCCCAGCGCTGCGCCGCCCTGGAGGGTCTGTGCTGCACCGTGTACGAGGAGCGCCCCGAGGCCTGCCGTCGCTACCGCTGCCAGCTGTTCAACGCGCTGGCGGAGGGAGAGGTGTCCCTGGAGGAGGCGAAGGGCGTAGTGGATACCGCGCACGCCAAGGTGGACGCGGTGGTGCGCGGTGTGGGTTCCGCTGAGGGCGGAAGGGGTCCCGCGATGCGTCAGGCCCGGGTGGCCGCGGCCTCGCTGACCCTGGCTCCCGAGACACGAGAATCCCTGGCGCACGCGGAGGTGTACCTGGACCAGCACTTCCGGGGGCGCTTCCGCCGCTCGGGCGGCTAGCGTGGCGAGGTCCTGTTCTCCGACCGAGGTCCTGCTCCCGTGAAGACGTCCCTGCTGGCCGTGTTGTCGTCCGCCGTGCTGTTCGCTGGTGCGCCTGCCTCCGCGCAGAGCAGTGAGTTCGTGAAGTCCACTCAGGTGGACCTGGACGGGGACGGCAAGCCGGAGGCGGTGTCGCTCACGGCGGGGGAGGACGGGAAGTTCACCTTGAAGGTGGGCGGCGCGACGTTGAAGGGCGACGCGGCCGGCAACGAAGTGCCGGGCTTCCAGGTGGTGGACCTGGACACGGGCGACAAGTGGAAGGAGCTGCTGGTCCAGACGCTGGGGGAGCTGGACGACGGTCACCGCTACTTCGTCTACGGCTACGACGGCAAGGCAGTGAAGCTGTTGGGAGACGTGCACGCGCTGACCGAGGCGAAGGGCAACGGCATCGTCCTGGTCGATAGGTGGATGGGGTTCTGGCAGAAGCGGGACAAGTACACTCTGGACCGCAAGGCGTGGAAGCTGGTGCACGTGCCGCAGGAGCTGTACGCGGTGACGGCCGAGCCCGGGAAGGAGGTCACGGCCACGGTGAAGAAGTCCTTCCCGCTGACGCAGAGCCGCACGGGTTCCGCGGTGCTGGCCACGACGGCGCAGGGTTCCAAGGTGACGGTGCTGGCCGCGAGCGTCCCCGCGAAGGGGGAGGTCCTGTACCTGGTGAGGTCGTCCACCGGGCTGCTGGGCTGGGTGTCCGGCAACATCCTGGTGGAGTCCACGGACGGGTTGCCGCTGGCGGGGTGAGTCACTCCCGCATGAGGAGGATGTTGCGTGCTCCGCACACGTCGCAGACCAGATACCGCTCGAACTGTGTCGGGTCTGTTGGAGCAGTCACATCTTGAACGGTGAGGAAGCCATCTGCTTTTTCCGGGCAACGGACCTGGGCCGCTGGATTCTCCGCGAGGATCTTCCCGGCGTTGATCCAGGCCTTGCTCGTCTCAGAGATCATCGGGATTACCGCTCCCCTTCATCTTCTCCGCGTAGGCCTCCAGGTCATCGTGCAGCGGTTCCGCCGCCTTGACGATGCCGCGCCAGACAGGGTGGCCCGCGGCGATGAACTTCGCATCACCGAAGGGCAGGCCATGGAGCTGCGCCAGCCCCATGATGCTCTTGGCTAGAGGCAGGCCTGCGTCATGGAGCGCCACGACTGTATCCTCCACGGAGAGGCCACGCTGGACGTCCGGGCGGAGTGAAGCAATGACGGCGTCGTAATCCATGTTCAGTATTTCCGAAGGCTTGACCAATCCAGGTTGATTGAATCATCCAGGCGCAGCACCAGCCGGGCATCACTTCCTTGATACGAGAAGCGGCATGTCATGGTCTTGCCCGAGACTGTCATTGATTCTGCCCCTTCATGGCAGACAGTGATCAGTGGCGAGTCCATGACCTGGAGAGCGGTTTGCACCGACCGCTCGAAGAGATTGAATGAGAACCGCAGCCTGACGCCACGGCGGTCCGAGACTTCGTAGCACCAGTAGCCATCTTCGACGGACCGTTCGACCGGTTCCGCGCTGAAGAACTCAAGAAGCTCAAGCTCGTCAGGAATCGAGAACACGTCACTCATCCACGCCGCCCTTCTGCGCTCCCGTGGCGAGGTCGACCTCGAACGTCTGCGTCGCCTCCGTCCGCATGTCCCAGTACTCACCGATGATGGAGCGCTCCGTCACCTGGACGATCTTCATGCCATCCCATGACAGCCGCTTCGTCCGCCACCGCAGGCCTTCCGCGCCGTAGGCCACCATTTCGGTGAAGTCCGCGAACACCACTACTCCAGCCGCAGGCACGGCGCGGACGTCCATCACGGGCGCCACCTGGACTGGCTCCCAAGTGCTGGGGTCGCGGGCCGTGACGAGATAGCCCGCACCTCGTGACACGACACAGAGCTTCTCCGGGCTTGGCATTGCTAGGACGCGGCTGACTCCCGCACCCTTCACGTTTCCGGACGCGAACATCCCCAGCCAGGGTGCACCGCCTGCTGGCGTGACACGCACCAGCAAGCCGTCCTGTCCTGCGGCGGTGTTCCCGGGGAAGAAATGCCGTGGGGAGGTCTGTGCGCCGGGGCCTTCATCCGGCACCTCCCACGTATAGGTGCCATGAAAGCCAGGGTCTGTCGGTTCACTCATGCTTTTCAATCAGGGTTTCGGTCCGTCCCGTCGAACCAGGACGTCGTTGTCGATCTTTTCGAGCTCGGAGAACCGCAGACCTTCGAGGGCCATCCGGCGCACCAACGGTCTGGCGGCCTCAGCCAGCTCCCCGACCTGGATGGGTCGCTCGGGCATGGCCACCCGCTTGTACGGTCCCCCATATGGATCCGCGTCGAACGCGAACACGCCCCGCTCCGCCATCATCCGCCAGGTGTTCTCGCAGCCCTCCGCCACGCTCGGCGCGAAGCGCACCTCTGAAGAGACAGGGGACACGAGAATGGCGTTGATGGCGGCATCCAGGGCGTCCGTGTCCTGCAAGACTTCGCACGGCACATAACCTCCCCCCGCCGTGCTCAGCAGGGCGACGTGTCCCTCCACGTCGCTCGCGAGCCAATCGAATTCGTAACCGTCGATCTCCTTGGCCGATATCGCGCCCATGGCTATTCGACCAGGGCGAACTCCACCCGGCCCAGCTGCTCATCCGTGGAGACGACCTTCACGGTGATGGGCATGCCCACGGTGAAGGTCCGCGTCTTGCCCACCATGGACAGCTCACGCGTGTCCGGACGGTAGGGGCCGCCCGCGAGTCCTTCCGCCGGCACCATGCCCTCCACCCACATGCCATCCAGCTGCGCGACGAGGCCGAAGGGCTTCACTCGCACGATGCGCGCGGGGAACTGCTGCCCGATGCGGGTGGACATGAAGCGCGCTTCCAACTCGTGGTGGCGGTCCACCTCCGCGCGGTTGGCGGAGCGGGCGCGCACGTTGATGTGCTGGGAGAGCGATTCGATCTCCGGGTCCTCGTGCACGAAGTCGCGCCGACCGTGGAGGTACGCCTTGATGAGGCGGTGCACGGCGAGGTCCGCGTACCGGCGGATGGGCGACGTGAAGTGCAGGTACAGCGGCGCCGCGAGCCCGAAGTGCGGGCCCGGCTTCACGGTGTAGCGGGACGGGCCCAGCGACCGGCGCAGCACGGAGCGCAGCGCGGCCTCCGCCTTCGCTCCGGAGATCTGCCGGTCGAACGTGGCCAGGGCCAGCGGGGTGAGCTGCGCGCCGAAGCCCGCCGCGAACCCCGAGTGCAACGCGAACGCGTTCACGTCCGCCACGCGCTGCGGATCCGGCTGTTCATGCACGCGGTACACGGTGGGCACGCCACGGGTCATCAGCCAGGTGGCGATGGCTTCGTTGGCCGCGACCATGAAGCGCTCAATCATGTTGTGCGCGGAGGTGTCCTTCTCCCCGGCGAGCCCGGACACGGCGCCCGTGGCGGTGTCGAAGGTGAAGCGCGCCTCGTCGCGGGACATGGCCATGCCGCCGCGAGCCCCTCGGGACACGGCGAGCCGCGCGGATGCCAGTCGGAACCAGGGCATGGCTTCGCGCACGGGCTCCATGGCGGGGGAGATGGAGTTGTCGTCGAGGAAGGCCGCGACCTCGTCGTAGTTCAGCCGTGCCCAGGAGCGGATGAGGCTTTCATAGACATCCGCGGCGGTGACACGGCCGTCCGGGTCGATGCGCAATTCAACGGTGAGACAGTGGCGCTCCTCGTTGGGCACCAGGCTGAGCCAGTGCGCGGACAGCTCCTCCGGGAGCATGGGGAGCACGCGGCCCGCCAGGTAGACGCTGGTGGCGCGGGCGCGGGCCTCCAGGTCCAGGAGGGTGTTCTCCTTCACGAACTCGCTCACGTCCGCGATGGACACGAGCAGGCGCAGGGCGCCGTCAGGGCCCGCGGGCAGCACGGAGATGGCGTCGTCGATGTCGCGGGTGGACGGTGCATCCACGGTGACGGTGGGGATGGAGCGCAGGTCGCGCCGGGCGCCGCCCAGGGCGTGGGGGGTCTCCTTCGCACGGAGGGCTTCCTGGACGACCTCCGAGGGGAAGTCCCGATGGAGTCCGTGGCGGGCGATGACCCGCTCCAGGGAGCGGTCCGCGCCGGGCTCCAGGCGATAGAGGAGGACGACCTTTCCGTCCGCGATGCGGGCGACGACAGCGTCGTTGTGCTGGACGGGGGTGGTGCCCGGGTCCAGGGGCCAGTCGGTGTTGGAGACCTCCTTGTCGATGCGCAGGAAGAAGGCGCCCTTGCGCGACACGACCTCGCCGTAGACGACGGTGCGGGTGCGCTCCACGAGCGACAGGCCAGACGCGGTCCACCGGCCCTCGCCGGACGCCGTCACGGTGGCGGAGACGACATCACCCGCGAACAGGGGGTTCAGGTCCGGAGGAGGAATGAAGGCGGACAGCACCTCCGGAGTGCCGGGCTCCTGCACGGTGAGGAAGCCGAAGCCACGAGGATGCACGTCGACGCGGCCGGTGACGGTGCGCGGGGAAGCGGAGGTGTCCATGTCGGTGCCGTGCTTAGCCCACGTCGGGACGAACGTCACTGGAAGCCAGGGGGCTTCCCACTGTCTGTCTTCAACCTCGCTCCCGGGTTCAGCTCGAACACGAGCCCGAACTGCCAGAGGCTGATGCGCTCCAGGAAGAGGATGTTGTAGTAGTCCTGCCCCCGCACGTACCTGGCGAACACGCCGAAGCCGGACGCCCAGCGGGGATTCGCCGCCGCCTCCACGCTCAGCGTTCCCCGCTGCGCCGGCGTCTCACCGAATGGATGCGAGAACGACCCCTCCAGCCGGAAACGGTTCCCGTTCACCTCGCGCTCCCCCACCAGCCCCACCCCCCAGTGCCCATTCCCATACACGTGGCGCTGCGCCGGGCTCATCCCTCCGGGTCCAATGGCTGAGTTCAATTCGTAGAAGGCATTCGCCCCCACCAGCCATGCACTCAGCCGGTCCAGATCCACTCCGAACCCCAGCCGGCTGTGCAGTTCGAAGCGCAGCACGTTCGTGGAGAAGCTCCCCGTGATTTCGTTCAACGGCAGCGTGCCCTCCGCGGGCTCGCAGTTCGGGTCCGTCCCCGTCTGGTTCGCGAAGAAGCACCCGTCCTCGCCGTTGGAGTAATGCCCCGCGATGACGTTCAACCCCAGCGCCAGCACCCGGGGCGCTGCGTCCTTGTCGGGGCCGTGCAGGAGCCGCAGGTGCGCCGCCTGGAGCGTCAACTTCATCAGGTACGACGGCGGCAGGATGGGGTTGCTGTCCGTGTTCGCCATCCGCAGCCGGATGTTCGGCGTGAACACCGCCGAGAACAGCGTCTCCCGCCCGTCCTCCTTGAAGTCGTCCAGCTTCAACTGCGGCAGGAAGAGGTTCGGCGCGAACTGGCCCTCGAAGACCAGCGGCAAGGGCGAGTCCGGGTCCCCCTGCCGCTGGATGCGGCTGGGCGACACGAACAGGTACGTGCGGTCCAGGAACAGCGGCGTCTGCAGGTCGTACTCCACGTGGAGCCCCTTCGCCTCCGCCCCACCCCACCCGATGAG
>NZ_RAWR01000157.1:0-26167 GCF_003986945.1 Corallococcus sp. AB018
GGACTGGGTGGTGCGGAGGACGAAGCCCACCTCTCCCAGCGAGCCCATCGTCCTCCCGCCGAATGACGCCTCGCGCGTCGTGACGATGATGCTCTTGAGCCTCTACCAGGTGCTCAACCACTCCAGCTCCCAGGGTCAGCCCGGGAAGAAGAGGTCCACGCCGTGAAGCTTCGTGTCCTGTTTCTCGTGGGTCTGGGAGTGCTCGGAGCCTCGGCGTGCCAGCAGGGCGGTGCCCCCGCCTCCAGCGCTCAGCCCACCCAGGCGATCCCCGCCAACGCCGCCGCTGCCGAGCCGCATGAGGCGGGCGCCAAGCTCAAGTTCAAGGATGGCGACGACCGCGAGCGCTTCTCGCTCAAGTCCAAGGACGACGGCGCGAAGCTCGTCGACGGCGCGGACAAGGAGGTCGCCCGCTACAAGTGGAAGGGCGGCGAACTCAAGGTGTCCGGTCCGGACGACGCGGTGTTGGCCTACGTCACGGGCGGCCCGGACGCGTTCCAGGTGAAGGACGCCGCGCGCTCGGCGGTGCGCTACACGCTGACGCGCGAGGGCTCCGGGTGGGTGCTCACGGATGACCAGGGCATGCTGCTCTACAGCGTGACCGCCGACGGCGGCGGCGCGTCCGTGAAGGGCGCTTCCGGCGCGGAGGCGATCCACGTGAAGGTGCGCGACGGCAAGCTGTCCCTGCGCGACCCGTCCGGCAAGACGGTGCTCGCCACCAAGCAGCCGGTGTCACCGGAGGCCGCCGCGTGCCTGGGCTTCGACTCGCTGGACCTGCCCCTGCGCATGGCCTTGCTCTTCCGCATCCAGAACCCCGCGTCGCCCTGAGCCTTCCAAGCCATGTCCCCTTCCTTCGCTTCCGCAGAGCAGTGCCTGGAGACCTCCGGCTTCCTTTTCTCCCACCCGTGTGAGCGGGGGGCGACCACGCAGTGCATGCGCTGTCAGAAGCCCATCTGCCTGATGCACATGCGCACCATCGACGGCGGGGAGGCGGTCTGCGTGGCGTGCGCGCGCGCCGCCGACAACGGCGACGAGAACCGCGACCCGTCGGATACCTCCCGCGACGACGACCCCAGCTACTACTACGAGGACTACGGCTACTACGGCCGCGACGCGTGGCGCGGCTCCGGGTCGTCGTCCTCGGGCAGCGACCCCAACGACTTCACCGAGGCCGACGGCGAGAGCGTCCGGCGCGAGGACGACGCCTCCTTCGAGGAGGACATGGGCGGGAGCTGAGCATGGCCGCGCGACATCAGCACTGGCGCCTCTACGCGCTCGGCGGAGGTCTGGGGCACCTGACGCGCGCCGCGGCCCTGGCCCGTGTGGCCGTGGCCCGCGGGCACCAGGTGGACATCCTCACCAACAGCCCGTTCGCCCCCGGCCTGCCCCTGGAGTCGTGGCTGGGCCCCGGCGCCACCGTGCACCGCGTGGACTCGCGGCTGGACAAGGCCGCCACCGTGGCGGCGGTGGGCGCGTGGCTCGCGGAGTCCACGCCGGACGTGCTGGTGGCGGATACGTTTCCCCGGGGACTCGCAGGAGAACTGGTAGCGCTGCTGCCCACGGTGCGCGCGCCGCGCGTGCTGGTGCACCGCGACCTGAACCCCGTCTACGTGGAGGGCTTCGACGTGGCCCACGCCGTGGACGCGTTCGACCTGCTCGTCGTGCCCGGTGAGGACGCGCCCTTCGCGCACCACCCGCGCGCGGTGCGGACGGCGCCGTGGCTGCTGTTGGACGCGGACGCGCTGCTGCCTCGCGAGGAGTCCCGGCGGCGGCTGGGCCTGGATGACGGGGACTCGCGGCCCGTGGTCGCGGTGATGGGCTGTGGCCGCCCGGAGGAGGTGGCGGAGGCCGGGGAGACCGTGAGCCGGCTGCGGGCGTTGCTGTCCGGACAGGCGGCGGTGATGTGGCTTGTCCCCACGGACCACGCGTCCGGGCTGACGGTCTGGCCGGCGCTCGCGGTGATGCGGGGCGTGGACGTGCTGGTGGGGGCGGGCGGCTACAACACCGTGCAGGAGGCCCGGGCCACCGGGACTCCGCTGGTGGCCTGGGCCTGGCCCCGGCTCTATGACCGGCAGGCCCTGCGACTGACGGAGGCGGAGCGGGTGGGGGACGTGGTGGAGCTGGAGGCGAAGGTCGCGTCCCTGCTCCTGCGACCGGGGTGGTACGACGCACGCCCCTCGGACTGGCTCAACGGCGTCCACGCAGCGGTGGAGGCCATCGAGCGCGTCGCGCGCTAGTGCTTGAAGCCCTGGTGGCCGGCGGCCGGCTCGATGCCGTGGGCCATGACGAAGTGGTACATCACCTGAGGGTCTTCCTTGGGGCCGCCCATCAGCTCCACCAGGAAGTGGCCCGCCTGCGGATCCGCGTCCGGATCCGGGGAGACGGAGACCTCGGAGACCTCGCGGCCCACCATCACCATCTCGCCCACCAGGGACTTGCCCTTTATGAGCTGGAGGACGTGCTGGCGCTCCTCTTCCATCAGCATCCAATGGAAGTCGTCATGGTCGAACAGTGTCATGTCGGGGGAGCCACACCGCAGGATGCAGTTGGTGTGCTCCTGGAGCCAGCGCCAGAAGGCATCGAAGTTCAGGGTGCGGGCCGGTGGGGCGAGCAGATCCATCGGGTGACCTCATCGAGAAGAGCGGGCGCCCGAACGCCGGGTGCGCATCGGGCCGCGTGTCCGTGCTGACTAACATGGCCGGGCCTCGGGAGGCCGGCTCCTTTTGCGGGCCACGTCCGGGGGTCCGGGGGCGGCCTGCCAGCATCCCGTGCGCGAATCCACGATATCGGACGCTTGTTGCTTTCCTTGGGAAGAGGTCGGCGACCACCTGGGTTGGCGCGGCCCGGAGGGAGGATGCGCGACCATGACGAAGCGGGACTCCGGCGGGCGGTTCGCGAGGAGGCGGCGATGAGCCTGCGCGCGTTTTTTTCCACCGTGGTGGGTGGGTTGGTCCTGCTCACCGTGGTGTCCGCCACCCTGCTCGTGGTGCTGACGACCGCGCTGGAGCGCATGGCTTCCACGCTGAGTGAATCCGTGGAAGGCGTCCGGCAGGCCGAGGAGCTGGAGGTGGACCTGCTCGTCCACTCGCGCCTGCTGACGTCGCCGGGTTCTCCCATGGTGGCGGACCCGTCGCGCGGGCGCTCGCCACCCCAGCTGGAGGCCGACCTGCGCCGCCAGCTGCTGGAGATGCACGCCATCGCGTCCACCCAGGAGGAGCGCCAGACGGTGGCGGAGGTGCAGCAGCAGGTCTTCGCCTACCTGGCCGCGCAGCATGCGCCGCTCGGTCCGGGGATGACCCAGGCCCAGCACGACACGTCGGCGATGTCCTCGCTGGACGCGGCGCTGCGCTCGCTGGAGCGCCTCATCGAGATCAACGTGGACCAGGCGCAGACGGCCCGGCAGAGCGCGGCGCACTGGAGCGAGATGGCCGACGTGCTGGGGCTGCTGCTGGGCCTGCTGCTCCTGGCGACGCTGGGCCTGGTGGTCTTCTGGCTGAGGCGCTTCGCGCTGCGCCCGGTGACGGAGCTGCGCAGCGCGATGGCCGGCTTCGGCCGGGGCGGGCGGCACCTGCGCGCGCCCGAGGAGGGCCCGTTGGAGATCCGCGACATGGCCCGCACCTTCAACGAGATGGCGGACAGCCTGACCCACCAGCAGGAGCAGCAGCTGGCGTTCCTGGCGGGCGTGGCGCACGACCTGCGCAACCCCCTGTCCGCGCTGAAGCTGTCCACGGCGCTGACGAACCGCGGAGAGGTCACCCCGGAGCGGATGCAGCGCACGCTGTCGCTGGTGCGAAGGCAGGTGGCGCGCCTGGACCGGATGGTGGGGGACCTGCTGGACGCGACCCGCATCGAGGCCGGCAAGCTGGAGCTCCAGCCGGAGGTGCGCGACACGCGCGAGCTGGCGCGCTCCGTGGTGGAGCTGTACCAGTCCAGCGAGTCCGGACACACGCTGGAGCTGGTGGTGCCGGACGCCGCGGTGCTGGTGCGCGCGGACCCCTCCCGGTTGGAGCAGGTGCTGAACAACCTGGTGAGCAACGCGCTCAAGTACTCCCCTTCCGGCAGCCGCGTGGAGGTGGCCGTGCGCGGGGATGGCGACCACGTGGTGCTGGCCGTGGCGGACCAGGGCATCGGCATGTCGCCGGAGGAGCTCCAGGGCCTCTTCATCCCGTTCCAGCGCGCGGGCAACGCGAAGCAGCGCGCACCAGGAGTGGGACTGGGACTGTCGGTGTCGCGGCGGATCATCGAGGCGCACGGCGGCCGCATCGAGGTGGAGAGCCAGCCCGGCCAGGGCTCCGTGTTCCGCGTCCACCTGGCCCGGGTGTCCGCCGGCCCGCCGAGGCTGCCCGCACCCTCCGATGAGGAGGAGCCCGCCAAGGAGGATTCTGGCGAGGACTCCGGCGCGGTGCACTGAAGGCCGGGGAAACCGTTGCCTGAAGCGGGCCCGGTTGAAGCGGAGGGATGCACTCCGGCGGGGCAGGGCGTACCTTGCGGCCCCATGTCAGGAGCCGTCTGGATGATGAAGCATTCCTACCGGGCCGTGCCGCTGGCCGCCCTGCTGGTGCTGGGAGGGTGCGCGGGGCGCACGCAGACCGAGCCCCCCGTGTCCCCCGCCGAGCCCGTGAGGGAGGCGCCGTCCTCCGTCGTCCAGTCGCAGGAGGGTGGCTTCAGCGTGACGTTCCCCGGCCCCGTCACCGAGGAGCGGCGCGTGCAGCCCACGGACGTGGGCGAGGTGACGCTGCACACGTTCATCGCCGCGCGCACGCAGGAGGACACCGCCTACTACGTCTCCTATACGGACTTCCCGCTCGCGGCGGTGGCGCAGGTGAGCCCGCGCGACGTGGTGGACCGGGCCAGCCAGGGCGCGCTGGAGGCGCTGGGTGCGACGGCCATCACCGCGAAGACGCTGGAGATGGAGGGCGGCTTCCCGGGCCAGGAGGTGGGGGGACTGTCCGGTCCGCGCCGCCTGCGGGGCCGCTTCTTCATGGTGGGCCCGCGCCTGTACCAGCAGCTCCTGCTGCACCCGGAGGGACGCGCGCCCCAGGACGCGGACCGCTTCTTCGATTCGTTCCGTCTGGACCCGGCCGTGGTGGGCAAGCTGGGGCAGCGGACGACCGGCGGCTGAAGGCCTTCAGTGCAGCGGGTGCACGAAGCGGCGCACCCCGGCGAGCAGGGCTTCGCGGTCGAAGGGCTTGGAGAGCACCTCGCGGATGGCGGGGTGGCGCTCCTCGCTGGAGCTGATGGCCATGACGGGGAGGTCCGCGAAGCGGGGCTCCCGGTGCAGCGCGTCCAGGAGCCGCCAGCTGTCCTTGCGCGGCGTCCACATGTCCACCAGCACCAGCGCGGGGCACGGGTGCGCTTCCAGCCACGCGAGGGCCTCGTCACCGTTCTCCGCGGCGGCGACGGTGTGCCCTTCGGCGAGGAGGATCTCCACGAGCGCGTCGCGCAGGTCTCTGTCGTCCTCGACGAGGAGGAGGGTGGGGGGCGCGCGGCTCATGGGGCCCGACGCATAGGGCAAACACGCCTGCGGTGACAGGGAACATCTGCCGGGTGCGACTGGTAGCGGGGCCGCGCTTCAGTGCTCGTCGAACATGGCCTGGAGCACGCGCCAGGCGAGCTTCAGCTCGGAGCCGGAGCGGCACGCGAGGAAGTCGCAGATCTCCGCCACGCCGTCGGTGCGCTCCATGTCGAAGGAGTGGAAGAGCGTCTTGAGGGACACGTCCAGCCCCACGGACAATTTGCCCAGCGTGTCGAGCGACGGAGAGAACGCACCGCGCTCGATGCGGCGGATGGCATCCACCGACAGGTCACTGCGTTCGGCGAGCGATTCCTGCGTGAGCGAGCGGCTGTTGCGCATGCGGCGCACATGCTCGCCAAATCGCCGGTGGAGCTTCGTCCACGTTGTGAGCCGGTTCTTCGCCATATTCGCGGCGGATAATTTGGGGACGCGCCGCACCATGTGAAGGGACCATGTTCGCGTCCGGACCTTGCATTCGTGCTGGGGTGCGGGAAACCGGTTCTTCCCCGGGGAAGCCTGGACCGGACGTGCGGTCCAGGACGGATGCGATGTCCGGGATGCCACGCCGGGGCGGCTCGCGAGGCGGCCGAGCGTGGGGTCCAGAACATGCGTGGCCCCGGGCTTTCGTCTACGCTCGCGGGCCACATGACGGTTCTCGATGTCTCGCGCGGGCTCCGGCGGGCGGGGTTGCTCGCTGTCCTGGCGGGGGCTCTGCTCCCCGGGTGCGAGTCCCGCACACCTCCTCACCGTTTCCCCCTGACGACGAATCCCGCGACGGACTCCGTGCCGCCGCCGGAGGTGAATGCCACGAGGCCCGCATCCGTGGAGGGGCAACCTGCCGCGAGCCCCGAGTCCGCGGCGACGGGCGCGGGTTCTTCGCAGGTGGTGCCTGCTTCCGCGAACCTGCCCGCGCAGGCGCCAGGCAAGGCGCGGCCGACGGCGCGCTCCGCGTTTCGCGCGCTGCCGCCCACCACCGAGCGCGCCGGACACCTGCATGCGCTGGCCACGCGGCTTC
Organism: Corallococcus sp. AB018; assembly: GCF_003986945.1. Taxonomy (NCBI): domain Bacteria; kingdom Pseudomonadati; phylum Myxococcota; class Myxococcia; order Myxococcales; family Myxococcaceae; genus Corallococcus; species Corallococcus sp. AB018. The sequence goes on from NZ_RAWR01000157.1 coordinate 6,528, forward strand.
AGGCTCCGGGCGGCATGGTGGAGGACCCCTGTCTGGAGAAGGATGACGCAGGCTGCGCGCGGTCCGCGCTGACGCCGTTCTTCACCGCGCTGGATGGGCTCGTGCAGACGCCGGGGACGACGCCCACCGTCATCGCCGCGTTCGGCAATTCGCTCATCGCGGGGGACCGCATCGTGGACGTGGTCCGCGAGGAGTTCGCGGCGGGCTTCGGCGGCGCGGGCCGGGGTGTGCTGCTGGTGGACCGCATGGCTCCCTACGGCGGACGAGGGCGCACGGCCGCCGTGAGCAACGGCTGGGAGCCGCGCACGCTGGGCGAGCTGAAGGCGCCGCCGCATCCGTTTGGCATCACCGGCGTGTACCACCTGGCCACCGAGAACCGCGCCCGGGGTCGCTTCAAGCTGGAGGGCGAGCCGCGCGGGACGCTGTGGTGGATGGATGTGAAGGGCGCGGGCCGCCTCGTCGTGTCCGTGGACGGCACGGTGCTGACGCGCACGGAGCCCCAGGAGGACGGGGCCAGCCGCACCACGTCCTTCGACCTGCCCGCGGGCGCGAAGTGGCTGGACGTCACCGCGGAAGGCAAGGGCGCCATCGTGCAGGGTGTGGTGCTCCAGAAGGACGCGTCCGGCATCGTGCTGGACATGTTGGGCGTGCCGTCCGCGGATGCGACGCTATATGGCCGGCTGGAGGAGGACGCGCTGAAGGCGCAGCTTTCGCAGCGCGACCCGAAGCTGCTGCTCTTCTTCCTGGGCGGCAATGAGTCCAAGCGCCTGGAGTGGAAGCGCACGGACCTGCCCACCGTGCGCCAGGACCTGACCGCGCTGCTGCGCCGCACCCGCGCCGCCGCGCCGGGCAGCGCGTGCCTGGTGGTGGGCCCCATGGACGCGGTGCAGGACGCGCACGCGAAGGGCAAGCCGCTGACGCAGCGGCCGTTCCTGGAGGCCGCCATCCAGGTCGAGCGCGAGGTGGCGCTCGCCGAGGGCTGCGGCTTCTTCGACCTCTACACGGCGATGGGCGGCGCGGGTTCGCTCGCGCGGTTCAACCAGGCGGGGTTCATGCACGAGGACCTGGTGCATCCGCGCGGTCATGGGCTGGACCTGCTGGGGCAGCTGGTCTCGGATGCGCTGCTCGCGGGCTGGGTGAACGAGGGCGCGGTGCCGGCGCCGGCGCTCACGACCTCGCGTGAAGAGGCATCGGACACCGGTGCGAGCAGCCAGACCGCGGAGGCGGTGCCATGAAGCGGCTCTTCGTCGCGCTGTGTTTGTTGGTGGAGGCAGGGCCCGCGTTCGCGCAGGCGTCCGCCGAGAAGCCCGCGTCCGTGGCGCAGGTGCCCGCGCCCGCGCCGTCCGAGTCTGGTGAGAAGCCCGCGTCCGTGGCGCAGGTGCCCGCGCCCGCGCCGTCCGAGTCCGGTGCCAAGCTCGCGTCTCCGCCGGAGTCCAGCGCGAAGGTCGCGCCGGAGCCGGACGCGAAGGCCTCCGAGTTCTCGCCGGAGGTGCAGCGCGCGCTGGACGCGCTGGTGCGCGCGGACCTGAAGCAGGGCCCCACCGCGGGCCTGTCCGTGGGCGTGATGCGGGGCGGCCTGCGGTGGATGAACGGCTACGGCTATCGCGACGTGGCGAAGAAGCTGCCGGCCACGGTGCGCACCACGTACCGCATGGCGTCCATCACCAAGTCCTTCACGGCGGTGGCCGTGATGCAGCTGGCGCAGGCGGGCAAGCTGGACCTGGACGCGGACATCCACACGCTGGTGCCCGAGTACCCGGTGAAGCAGTGGCCGGTGACGGTGCGGCAGCTGCTGGGCCACCTGGGCGGGGTGCCCACCTATGACAGCCCGCGCGCCGGCAACAACACGAAGCCGGTGACGACGAAGGAGGCCATTGGGCTGTTCGCGGACCGGCCGCTCGTGTCGGAGCCGGGCACGCGCTACCTGTACACGACGTGGGGCTTCAACCTGCTGGGCGCGGCGGTGGAGACGGCCTCCGGCCAGCCCTACCGCGAGTACCTGCGCGACCACGTCTTCGGCCCCGCGAACATGAGCCACGCGGACGTGGATGACCTCGGCACGCGCGACGCGCAGCAGGCGGTGGGCTACCGCGTCTCGGGCGCCACGCTGAAGCCTTCGCGCTTCCTGGACGTCACCAGCCGCTTCGGTGGCGGTGGCACGCGCGCGACGGTGGAGGACCTGCTGGGCTTCGCTCGCGCGGTGCTGGACCACAAGCTGGTGACGCGCGAGACGATGGGCCGCATGCAGGCGACGATGGTGACGCGCGACGGGCACATCACCGACTACGGCATGGGCTTCGCGACCTATCCGCTGCGGGGCCACTACATCGTGGCGCACGCGGGCGGGCAGCCGGAGACGACGACGCTGCTGGTGCTTCTGCCGGCGGAGGACACGGCCATCGCGCTCGCCACGAACGTGGAGGACGAGGCGAAGCGGCTGCGCAGGCTGTCCATCCGGTTGATGGAGACGGTGCTGGACGAGGGCGCGCCGGGCCGGGGCGGCCACTTCACGGACCCCGTGGACGCGGTGGTCTACGAGGGCATGGGGCGGCTGGCGAGCTACGGGCTCGCGTACCACGACTGGGCCACGCGCGGGCCGGGCACGCTGCCACCGGAGCCGGACCTGGCGGCGGCGTTCGCGAAGGTGTCCTCGCTCTTCGAACGGGGCGCGATTGCCCGGGACGGCCGGGGCGCGATGGAGCGGATCCGCGGCGCGCACGAGCCGCGCGCCGAGTCGCTCTTCATCCGAGTGGGCGCGCACATGGCGGCCACGGTGGAGCGGGCGATGGGCGCGGAGCGGCTGCGCTCGTATCGGACCCAGGGGGCGGCGGGCTTCTTCGCGGACTACCTGGCGGCGTGCGAGACGCAGAAGTGTCCGGAGACGGAGCGCTTCAGTTCGTCCGTGCGGAGCGACGTGGCGCGCTTCGTCGCGGGGTGGAAGCGCGCGGAGGTGCCAGCGTTGAAGCGCTCGCGCCTGGAGGCGATGAAGGATCCGGAGCGGCTGTGGCCGTCGCTGAAGGAGGCGGCGGTGCGCGCCCCCGCGGTGCGGCCCGACTACACGGATGAGCTGCTGACGCTGGCGGACCGCGCGAAGCGGAAGCCGGTGGACCGGATGCGCTGGTTGGAGCGCGCGACGGAGCTGCAACCGGAGTCGATGGACGCGCACCTGGCGGAGGCGGTGGGGTTGCTGGAGGCGGACCGGGAGCAGGAGGCGATTCCCCACGTGCGTGAGGCGTTCGAGACGCCGGAGGGGTCGCTGGTGCTGTCGCCCTCGGGCTTCCTGAAGCGGCTGCTGGACACGCGGTCGCCGAAGGTGGCGAGGGGTCTGTTGCGAGCGGCGGTGACGCTGCATCCGGACTCGCCGGAGCTGTGGGAGGCGCTGGCGAAGCGCGAGCGGGGTCTGGGCGACGCGGGCGCGGCGAAGGCGGCGCTGGCCCAGGCGAAGCGAGCCCGGCAGGTCCGGGCCGCGCAGGAGGCCCGAGCTCCGAAGTCGCAGGGCGTCGTGGCTCCGGCGGGGAGCGCGCCATCGCAGGACAAGACTGGGAGCACGTCCCCCACGGTGCCGGTGGATCCGGAGTCCTCGCCGGAGCCGTAGCGCCCGCGAACCGGGCAGCCCGGGAAGGCACGACTCCCAAGCCTCCGGACCTGGATGCTGTCCCCAGGGCTGAGAAGGCGAGAACCCTGGGGCGCCTCCCCGGCGGCGGCAGGCCGCGAAAAGCTGTCCGACAGTCGGACAGCTTTTGGACCCGAGTGGCCCAGGAGCCTCCTCGCCAAACCGGGCGGCGAAACCTGTCCGACAGTTGGACGACTTTTGAAACCGAGTGGCCCAGGATCCTCCGCGCCAACCGGACCGCGGAAACTTGTCCGACAGTCGGACAGCTTTGGGAACCACGTGGCCCAGGAGCCTCCGCGCCAACCGGACCGCGGAAACTTGTCCGACAGTCGGACAGCTTTTGGAGGACCGCGGCCCGGGGGCCCGCTCCATCGGCTGCGTGCGTGACGGGACCCGGGCCGTGCGAGGATGCTCGGCGATGACGCCTTCCTGTCCCTCCTGTCAGGCCCCCTTCACCCCCGGCGCTGAAACGTGCGCGCGGTGCGGGGCCTCGCTACTTGTGGCCCCGGCTCCCGGCGGCGCCGACCCTGTCTGCGCAGTGCACCCCGAGTGGCTCGGCGTGGCCACCTGCCCACGCTGTGGCGCGTTCGCCTGTGCCCGCTGCCTGCGCCAGGGACCGGAGGGCACCGTCTGCGCCACCTGCCTCGAACGTGAACCCCTGGGCCAGCTGCCCTGGGACCAGCGCGCGGAGCTGGGGACGCTCAAGGCGTTCTGGCGGACGTGCTTCGGCATGTTGATGCGGCCCACGGAGACCCTTCGGGGCGTCAACCCCGACGCGCCCGTGAGCAGCTCCATGACCTTCGTGATGCTGTCGGCGATCGCCGGCTTCCTGTCGACGGGCATCGTCTACACCGCGCTCATCGGCATCATCCTGGGGTTCATCCCCGAGACGGAGAAGAGCGGCGCGGATCCGAAGGACTTGAAGCTGTGGATGACGGTGGTCATGGCGGCCTGGACCGTGCTCATGCCCGTGTTCAGCACCGGCATGACCCTGGCGAACGCGGGCCTGGACCACCTCATCCTCCGCATGGGCGGCGTGGAGCGCGGCTTCTCCGTGACCCTGCGCGCGCACGCCATCTCCCAGGCGCCGTACATCGTCGGCGTGATTCCCTTCGTCGCCGTGTACGCCGCGCCCTTCTGGGCCATGGGCCTGCGCGCCTTCACCTACCGCACGCTGCACCGCACCAGCTGGGGCACGGCGCTCGCGGGCGCGCTCCTGGTGCCAGTGCTCTCCTGCTGCCTCTGCGGCGGCGTCTACGGCGCCATCATGTTCGCGGCATTGAAGAGCACGGGCCAGTTCTGAGGCGCGGCTCGCGCGACTACCGCTGCCCGGTCGCCGCCGTGGCTCCGTGCGGAACCAGCGAGCTCGGCTCCGGCCAGAAGCGCGCGCTCCGGATGCCGTCGAAGGACGCCGCCAGGCGCCGCGAGCCCAGGTCGTAGACCCGCGCCTGCGTCTCGCCCGCGAGCATCAGCAGGTCCCCGCGCGCCATCGCCCGCACGGGGCTCCGGGCGGGCAGGGCGAGTCCCTCGGGTTCGCCCAGGTGGCCGTCCTCCGCTTCCCAGCGCACCGGCATCATCAGCGCGGTCTGCTCGCCCGCGGTCTGCCACGCGAACAGGGGACCGCCGCGCGACTCCACGCGAGCCCAGCCGCCGAACACGTCGTGCCCCCGGTCCGGCACCACCGCGTCGAGCCGGACCGCGTCCTGACTGCCCTCGTCCAATCCCTGCGCCACCAGCGCGTCCAGGTCCCCGGCCACCGTGGAGGACACCAGCATCTCCGTGGTGGCGAGCGCGAACACCGCGTCCGCGTCACCTCGTGTGGCCACCGTCTCGATGCGCTTCCACGCCCCCGCATCCAGCCGGTACGCGTGCGCGAGCCCCGCGCCCTCGTCCAGCTCCGGGATGGGGATGCGACGGCCCTCGAAGAGGAAGACGTCGTCACGCCGCACCAGCTCGCCTGTGTGCGCGGTCAACGCCACCAGCCGCCCCACCGAATCGAACCCCACCGCGCCCGTCAGCCCCTCCTCTGGCAGCAGCTGCGCCGAGCCCTGCCCGGACGTCAGGTCCACCGTCCACACGCGCCCGGGCCCTCGCGCGCTGCCGGCCGGGTCGCGCACCGCCGCGTGCTTGCCGTCCGGGCTCCACGCGAGCTGCAACCCGTCACACGCCGCGTCCACCGTGACGAGCGCCCTGCGTCTGCCGTCTGACTCCAGCCGCAGCCAGGTACAGCCCGACGGCGCCGCGTCCTGAAGCACCGACAGCGAGAACGGCGCCACCTTCACCGGCGCGGCCATCGGCACGGAGACAGGCACGGCCGGGGAGGCCTCCGGGGGCTTCTGGCAGGCGCTGACGAGGAGCAGGGCGCTGACGAGGCTCGAGGTGCGGACCATGTTGAAGTTCTCCCGGAAAAAGATGGTGCCCACGGAATATGTCAGAGCCGGGGAGCGTGCGGAAGACGCTCGAGCGCACATCCGGAGAGCCATTGCGCCAGGAGGGTTTGGCGAGGCCTCGTGGCCGTTGGACCGTCTGGGGGGACGTTGGGGCGCGATGTCTGGGGTTGTCGTGTCTGGATATGGCGGGGGGTGATAGTTGCCGCGTGGAAGCAATTGAGATGGTGTCTGTTTTTTTGTTGGGCACTGAGTCCATGGGCGGATGGTCTGGCAATGGCGTTGGAGCGCGGTTTGGAGAGGACTTCCTCCAAGAAGCACTACGCGTCATGCGGCCAGAGGGGGAATGGACACGGGCTCTGCTGGACCCCAGCAAGGCTCAGAAAACGGAACGCGCCGGAGGTGACCCCGCGCGGTGCCAGCCCAGCATCATGTCGTACAGCCTCGCCCTGCCGACCCTCAATCCCCAGAGGCCTCGTTCCTTCGGCCAATGCACCCACTTCGAGGAGACGCTGGTTTGCACGCTGGGTTCCATGGCCCCCAGCGCTTCGGCGAGCGTGGGGGTCACGCTGAGGCCACGGGTTCCGGGCTCCTTCTCCTATGAGGCTCGGGTGACCACGAGCCTTCTTGAGACGAGCGAAAGCAACAACGAGGCCTCGGCGGAAGTGGAGGCGCTCTGCGAATCGGATGCGCAGCTTTGTGCCCGGTTGATGAAGACATGCGGAGCGGTGAGCGCCACCGACAACTGCGGCGTCGCCCGGAGCGTCGCGAGCTGCGGAACCTGCTCCACGGGGCAGAGCTGCAACAGCAGCAACGTGTGCGAGTAGTGAGCTGAATGGCGCCGTGGGGCCGGCCTGTTCCTGGGGGCCCCCGGCGCTGTCAGCGCAACCATCCAATGTAGGAGGAGCTGGACGGCCCAGGCCACGGCGTTGAAGGGGCCAGGGGCGTACTTTTCGCGAGGAGTTGCTCCATCGGAAGGTCGCTCTCCAGGTCGTCCCGTTGCACGACGTGGAGCCGCTGGAGCCAGCCCTCACCACAGAAGCCAGGCTGGGAGTCGTCCCGGCCCACGAGGATGTTCACCAGGGCCTGGGTGTCGTCAGGCGAGAAGGCCAGGACCGTGAAGGGGGTTGCATCCTGGCGTACCCGCGAATGCGTGCGCGCATGCGGGTCCCATCGATACAGGCGCTGCGGTGGGGGCGTCACTCCCGCGCACTCCGTCGTCGGTGGCTCGGGTGTCACCTCGGTGAAGAGTCCCCCCGGGCGCTGGTTGTACCAGTTGAACCTTCCCGTGAAGGCTCCCAATGACGCCTCGAGGGTGAAGGCATCGTCCAGGGTGTGCAGGGATGCCTTTCTTCCCTGGGGAGTGGAGGTCGTGACGAAGGCATGGCCGCCGTCAGGCGAAACGGCAGGCCCTTCCGCCGGGTGTGTCCGCACGCGGCCCGTGGATACGTCCAGGACCCCCAGGCGCTGCGCCCCGGTGGTTCCGCACTGAAGGGTGAACACACATTCGTTCCGGGAAGAGGACCAGACCCACAGCTGGGGCTTTCCCTGAATGGGACCGAGCGGGACTTCCGTCACCCTGCCTGACTCGACCTCCACCCTGTAAAGCTTCAGGAGTTCGCAGTCAGGATGGGGGAGCTCCAGTGCATAGGCCAGATGCTTTCCGTCAGAGGACCAGATGAACGAACTGGCCCGGGTTCCTTTCGGTGGAGAGGGCAGGTCACGCAGGTCCACGAGGATGCGTCGGTCCGTTCCATCCGCATTGACCACGAGCAGCACGTTCCATGATTGCAAGGGTGAGACGCTCGCTCCGTCAGAAGCGGCGGGATGGCGCTCCGCATAGGCCACGCAGGTCCCATCCGGCGAGATGCAGGCCCCATTGAGGGGGCCTTCCACCTGGGGACGGTTCCAGCCCGCGAGCCGACCGCTGTCCGTGAGCGCGGTGTGCCGTAGCCCATCCAGGGATTGAATCCACAAGTCACGCCGCGGGCCCGGACGCTCCTGCTTGAAGTACAGCAACCCACGCCAGCCGGGGGCAGGAACTCGGAGCGGCTCCGCCCGGGCTCCCGTCGCTCCCTCCCGCGAGCAGCCAGCGATGGCGAGGGCTCCCATCCCTCCCAGCAAGGCACGCCGTCCCATCAGGGGCCGTGACGAAGGCAAAGGGTAGGGGGGCGGTGGGCTCATGGAGAAACCATGGCATGTATGTTCATGAGAGGCTTTGGGTCATGTTCAGAACAGACTGCCCTCCCGCCTTCGCTCACGCTCGTTGGGTGCCGCTATTGCGCGTGAAGGACGCTCGACCCTGAAGCCTACAGCGTCATGTACGCGCGGGCCGCGGGCACGGAGTAGAACTTCCCCTCTGGCAACACGTACGCGGTGAGCTTGCCGCCGTAGACGCAGCCGGAGTCCAGGCCCACCGCGAAGGGGTGCTTCTGCAGGCCGCGCATGGCGTCGTGGCCGAAGATGACCAGCTCCGGGCCCTGCCACAGGCTGCCCCACGGCTCGCCCGCCTCCAGCCGCTTCGACGGCGTCCCGTCCGCCGCGATGCTGCGCAGGTTGAAGAGGAACTCTTCCTTCTGCTCCTCGAGCGGCACCCCCGGCACCAGCCCCGCGTGCACCGCCAGCGCGTTCAAATCCGGGAAGCGCAAGTAGGAGGGCAGCCGCTCCATCCAGGCCCAGTCCGCGGCGCTCAGCGTGTCCAGCACCTGCCGGTGCTCCGGCTTGAGCTTCTTGCCCTTGGACGCGTAGCCGCCGTGCCAACGCAGCACGTGCGCGTCGTGATTGCCCTTCACCGCGTGGAAGCCGTGCTCGCGCGCCCGCCGCACCACGCCCGCGGAGTCCGGCCCCTTCGCCACCAGGTCGCCCACCAGCACCACCCGGTCGCCGGGCTGCCAGTCACACGCCTTCAGGAGCGCATCCAGCTCACTGGAACAGCCGTGCACATCTCCGATGAAGAGCGTTCGCATCCTCCCCTCTCTTTAACGCACTGGCCGAGAATGCCCTGCCGGGATTCTCGGGCGCCTCGCCGGGGGACGGGGCCTCGCGCGCCGCGTTACTCGGAGGGCGTGCGCAACAGCCGGCTCAGGCTCACGTCCAGCTGGCTGGAGATGAGCCGCAGCACGCTGTCCAACTGGGAGCGCGTCAGCCGCAGCCGCTCCGTCAGCCGCTGCCGCGTCCCGTCCAGCAGCTCCTCCTGCGCGCCCACCACCCACCGCGCCGCCGTGGAGCGGTGCACGCCGTACAACGCTCCCAGTTGGTCGATGCCCAGCCCGTCCAGGTACTTCAGCCGCAGGAAGTTGCGCTGCCGCGCGGACAGGGCCGCCAGCGCCGCCTGGAACGACGCGCTGAACTCCGCGCGGTACGTCTGCTTGAGGTACGCCAGCTCCGGATCGTCCCCCGGCGCCACCAGCATGGACAGGTCGCCGTCCTCCGACTGCGCCTGCCCCGAGCGCTGCCGCTGCCAGTCCAGCGCCAGCCACAGCGCCGCCGCGCGCACCCAGCCCGCCAGCGGCCCCGTGCCCGGGTACGCCGCCAGCCGCGCCGGAGCCTCCGCGCTCCCCACCAGCATCCGCTGCCGCAGCGCCTGACGGACCTCATCCAGTCCGGCCGGGGGCAGCCTCAGCCGCGCCACCGCCGCGTCCACCTCCGGCATCAGGCGCTGCTCGAACGTGGCCAGCGCCGAGGGCAGGCCATCCGCCGCCGCCCGGGCCAGGTACACGTCCGCCATGTGCAGCTTGCCCCAGGCGTCCTCGTGGCCGTCCGCGGGCACCAGCCGCGCCAGGTGCGCCGCGAAGCGCGAACCCTCCAGGGGGATGTCCGGCCAGGACTGCCGGGCTGTGTCCAGGGCCTGGGCCAGCCGCTCCTGGAGGACAGAGAGGGCCCCTGCCGGCTCCGTCTTTCCCCGGGCGGTCATGAAAGCCTGGGCTAAGGGCAATTCAGGTGCGGCCACGGCGGAGGACACTACCACCGGCCCCTGTCGCGCCGCCGTGTCACCCGACATGTCGCGCAGAGGCTCCCACCTGTCAGGTGTCCCCCGGGACACGCTCCGCGCCGCGCGTGTCCACCCGAACACGCCCCCCTGGCCGTGCGGGGCGCCCCCTCTCCACCCTCGTCCGCCCGAGTGGCATCCAGCCAGCGTCCAGCCCTCCGTGGCCCTCCGGCCACGGCCGCCCATGGCCTGCACTTTGCTGGTAGAGCCATCCGGGACGTGGGCTGGTGCGGAGGTGTGAACGTGGAAGAAGTCGGTGTGGGGCTCGGAGTCGGGCCTGGTGACGCGGTGTACTCCTCGTGGCTGGAGGTGAGCGCGTCCCACCTCAGGCACAACGTGGCGGCGTTCCGCGCGCTGGAGTCCACCGGCCCCACACCCCGAGCGCTGGGCGCGGTGCTCAAGGGCAACGCCTACGGCCACGGACTGGCCCAGGTGCTGCCGCTGGTGCACGAGGGCGTGGACGTCCTCTACTTCATCGCGCCGCAGGACGCGCTCACGGTGCGCACCCACGAGTCCGCGCACGGCCTGCCCGCGCGGCAGGTGGTGGTGCTGGGCGCCGTGGCTCCGGAGGAGGCCATCGTGCTGGCGCGCGAGGGCATCGACGCGGTGGTGGCGGACCGCTCCTGGGCGGACGCGGTGCCGGCCCTGCGCGCGGCGAAGTTGCCGCGTCCCCTGCGCGTGCACGTGCACATCGACACGGGGCTGGGCCGCGAGGGCTTCACGTTGGATCAGCTGCCTCGCGAGACGCAGTTCCTCGCGGACGCGCCGGACGTGTTCGAGCCGGTGGGCGTGCTCAGCCACTTCGCCAACACGGAGGACGTGACGGAGCAGGCGTACGCGCTGGCGCAGCTGGACGCGTTCGAGACCGCGCTGGGACACCTGACCGCGCAGCTGAAGCCCGCGAAGCCGTTGCAGCGGCACATCGCCGCGAGCGCCGCGGCGCTGGTGCTGCCCCGGGCGCGCTTCGAGGCGGCGCGCGTGGGCATCTCGCTGTACGGCCTGTGGCCCTCGCCGGAGACGCGGCTGTCCGCGAGGCTGGTGCTGGGCGAGCTGCCGGTGCTCAAGCCGGTGCTGTCGTGGCGGTGCAAGAGCCAGGTGGTGAAGTGGCTGCCGGCGGGCGCGTACGTGGGCTACGGCTGCACGTACCGCTGCCCGGAGCCCACGCGCATCGCTGTATTGCCGGTGGGCTACTACGACGGCTATCCGCGCCTCGCGTCCGGCAAGGCGCATGTGCTGGTGAACGGGCGGCGGTGCGCGGTGCTGGGCCGCGTGATGATGAACCACCTGATGGTGGACGTGACGCGCGCCACGACCGATGAGCGCCCGGTGACGGCCACGCTCCTGGGCCGCGATGGAGAAGAGTCCGTGTCCGCCGAGTCCCTGTCCGGCTGGGCGCAGACCATTCACTACGAGCTGGTGACACGCCTGGGCGCGCACCTGCGCCGCGTCGTCGTGGAGTAGCGCGGCCCACCGGGCCGCACCGCTGGTGCCTCCTCGTGCTCGGTGGAGCCGGGAGGGCCACCGGCATCACGCATGGCGGACCACGCCCTGGCGCTGCGGGCTACTTCCGCGGCGGGCCCTCGGTGAGGCCGGGCGACGGCGCCGTCACGAGCGCCGGGGGCTGCACCTTCCAGCGGCGGTGCAGCCACAGCCACTGCTCCGGGTGCCGGCGGATGGCGCGCTCCATCGCCGCGGTGACTCGCGCGGTGTGCTCGGTGATGGGGTCCGCGCACTCACCGGGTTGCGGCGGGAGGATGGGGCCCTCCACCTCCAGCTTGTAGCGCGCGCCAGGACCCGGAGGCCGCACGCCCATCACCACGAACACCGGCACGCCCGTGCGTTCGGCGGCCACCGCCATCGCGGGCGTCGTGGACGCGAGCCGGCCGAAGAAGGGCACGAACACCGCGGACTTCGCGGGCAGCGCCTGGTCCAGCAGCATGTACGCGGACTCGCCGCGGTTCACCGCTTCCGTAATCTCCTGGATGGCGCCCTTCGGGTAGATGAGCCCCGCGCCCGCGCCCAACCGGTTCACCGCGATGCGCGTGTTCAGCGCGCCCTTGAGCGGACGCACCAGCGCGTTGAGCGGGATGCCCCAGCGGATCAACATCTGGCCCACCAGCTCCCAGTTGCCGAAGTGCGCCGTCACCAGCAGCGCGCCCTTGCCCGTGGCCACGTGCGCCTTGAGCGCCGCCCACGCCTCCTCGCCCTCGATGCCCTGCTGGTCCCAGTCCGGCGTCATTCTGTCGCCGGAAGGCAGCGACTCCACCACCACGCGCGCCATGGTGAGGTACGCACCCCGCGCGATGTCGTGGCGCTCGGCTTCACTCTTCTCCGGCATGGCGTGCGCCAGGTTGTCCAGCGCCACCTTGCGGCGGATGCCCAGCGTGTAGGCCAGGTTCGCCACGAAGCGTGCGAGCGCATCCCGCGCTTTCGGTGACAACGCGGTGAGCAACGCCCAGACGCCTCGCGTCAGGAACGCCACGAGGGGGCCCGGCGGCGAGCCGATGATGCGGCGCAGGTGCTCCGGCGGCCTTTTCCCCTCGGGAGGGGTGTTCGTTTGCGATGGCAGCGGATGCGATGAAAGGGGAGCGGACACGGCGGCGCACTCCATCGCGAACACGACCTGACAGCAAGGCCACGCACCGCTTGCTCGTCGCTACCTTGCCAGGCTGCTCTGGTCCACACTGCGCGGCCATGCCCAACCTGCTCCGTCCGGTGGCCCTGGCCACCGCAACCTTCCTTGCGGCATGCGGTGCCCGACAGGGTAACGCTCCCGCTCCCGGTGCCGTGGAAACGCCCGCCATCCAGGCGGCCACGGCGCCCACGCCTCCCACGCTGCGGCTGCCCGAGGACGTGCGGCCCACGAAGTACGCCATCGTCTTGAAGATGGATCCGAAGGCCGAGTCCTTCGAAGGCACCGTCGACGTCATGCTGGAGGTGGCCAAGGCCACCAACGTCATCTGGATGCACGGCAAGGGCCTCATCGTGAAGGAGGCCACGCTGGAGCAGGGCGGCGTCACGCAGACGCTCAAGGCCTCCTCCTCCGGCGAGGACTTCCTCGGCCTGACGCTGGCGAAGCCGCTGGCCGTGGGCGGCGCGAAGCTGCACCTCACGTACACGGGCACCGCGTCCGAGCGTGAGACCTCCGGCGCCTTCCGCGTCAACGAGGGCGGCGACTGGTATATCTACACGCAGTTCGAGCCGCTGGGCGCGCGCCGCGCCTTCCCGTCCTTCGACGAGCCCGGCTTCAAGGTGCCGTGGCAGCTCACCTTCCACGTGCCGGAAGGCAACGTGGCCGTCACCAACACGCCGCAGCTCGCGGACGAGAAGGGCGCGGACGGCTGGCACATCTACCGCTTCGCCCCCACGCAGCCCCTGCCCAGCTACCTCATCGCCTTCGGCGTGGGCCCGTTCGACTTCCTGCCCGCGCGCGACGCGGGGCAGAAGCAGGTGAAGACGCGCATCATCACGCCGCGCGGCCGGGCGAGCGAAGGCGCGTGGGCCGCGAAGGTGACGCCGGAAATCCTGGAGCGCCTGGAGTCGTACTTCGGCATCCCCTACGCGTACGAGAAGCTGGACGTGCTCGCGGTGCCGCTGATGGGCGGCGCCATGGAGAACCCGGGCCTCGTGACGTTCAACTCGCGCCTCGCGCTGGCGAAGCCGGAGGAGGACGCCGTGTGGCGCCAGCGCGCGTTCGCGAACGTGCAGGTGCACGAGCTGGCGCACCAGTGGTTCGGCGACCTGGTCACCCTGGCGTGGTGGGACGACCTGTGGCTCAACGAGTCCTTCGCCTCGTGGATGACCCCGCGCATCGTGGAGACGTACCAGCCCACGTGGGATGCGCCGGTCGAGCGCGTGCAGTCCCGCAACGACGCGCTGGACGCGGACAGCCTCGTCGCCGCGCGCTTCATCCGCCAGCCCATCCAGAACGCGGGTGACATCCAGAACGCCTTCGACGGCATCACCTACGGCAAGGGCAGCGCGGTGCTGGCCATGGCGGAGACGTGGCTGGGCCGCGACGTCTTCCAGAAGGGCATCCAGCGTTACATCCGCGCGCACGCGGGGAAGAACGCCACCGCGAAGGACTTCCTGGACGCGCTGTCCGCCGAGTCCGGCAAGGACGTGTCCCAGGTGATGAACAGCTTCCTGGACCAGACGGGCGCGCCCTTCATCACCGCGACCCTGCTGTGCGACGGCGGCAAGCCGCGCGTGGCCCTCACCCAGCAGCGCTACATGCGCCTGGGCTCCAAGGCCCCGGAGGCGCAGTCGTGGAAGGTGCCGGTGTGCGTGAAGTACCCGGGCGCGGGCAAGGACGCCACCGCGTGCACGCTGATGACGGAGGAGAAGGCGGAGATCGCCCTGACGGAGGCGAAGGCGTGCCCGGCGTGGGTGTTCCCCAACGCGGACGGCTCGGGCTACTACCGCATGCGCCTGGCGGGTGATGCGCACGCGAAGCTGATGAAGTCCGGCCTGTCGAAGCTGTCGCGCGCGGAGCGGGTGGTGCTGCTGAGTGACTCGCTGGCGCTGGCGAAGGCGGGGCTCATGCCCGCGGCGGACGCGCTGCCGCTGCTCACCGGCGTGGCGGAGGACCCGGACCGGCAGGTGCTGGAGGCGGGCCTGGAGCTGATGGACCTGGTGTCGTCGCGGCTGCTCCCGGAGGCGCAGAACGCGGACCGCGCCCGCTACGTCCGCGACACCTTCGGACCGCGCGCGCGCAAGCTGGGCTTCAAGCCGCGCGCCGGTGAGAGCGAGGACCTGCGCCTCTTGCGTCCGCGCCTGCTGGAGCTCGCCGGCAACGAGGGCGACGACCCGAAGCTCATCGCCGAAGCGCGCACGCTGACGGAGCAGTGGCTCAAGGACCGCAAGGCGGTGGCGCCGGACGTCGTGGGCGCGGTGCTCGCCATCGCGGTGGAGCACGGGGACGCGGCCCTGCACACGAAGCTGATGGAGGCCCTGCGTGGTGAGACGAGCCGCTACCAGCGTCAGCAGTTGCTGGGCGGCCTGAGTCACGCCACGGACCCGAAGCTGGTGAAGGCGAACCTGGAGCTGCTGCTCGACCCGAAGCAGGACATGCGTGAGAACCTGTGGCTCCTGATGGGCGCGTCCCGCGACCCCCGCACCCGCGACACCGCGGTGGAGTTCCTGAAGACGAACTTCGACACGCTGGTGGGCACCGACGACAAGCCGGGCCTGCTGCCGGAGGGCATGGGCTCGCGGCTGCCGTACATGGGCGCCGGCTACTGCGACGCGGGCAAGCGCCAGGAGGTGGCCGCCCTCTTCGAGCCGCGCGTGGACAAGGTGCCCGGCTCCGAGCGCGTGCTGCGGCAGGTGCTGGAAATCGTGGACCAGTGCATCGCGCTGAAGGAGGCCCAGGGCGCGAGCATCGGGGCGTTCCTGACCGGCAAGCCGGCGAAGACTCCGCAGGCGCCGCCCGCGCCGCGGTAGTCAGTCCCTGAAACGACACCGGGTCCGCGTGACATGCACGCGGACCCGGGAGTGCCGCATGTGTCGCGGCGGGGAGGCCTACTTCCGGCCGCGCGACATGAAGGACATGAAGGCTTCCTTGGCTTCGTCGGAGGCGAGGCGCTGGACGAACTCGGCGCCCTCGCGCTTGAGGGCGGCGTCCACCTGGTCGCGCAGCGGGCCGCGGATGAGCGCCTTGGTCACCTTCAGGGCCTGGGCGGGACGCTGGGCCAGGGCGCGGGCGCGCTCGGTGGCGACCTCCTTCAGCTGCGCCTCCGGGACGGCCTTGTTGATGATGCCGGCGCGCAGCGCGGTGGCCGCGTCGAACGGGTCGCCGAACAGCAGCAGCTCCGACGCCAGCGCGAAGCCCGCCATGCGAGGCAGCAGCAGGCTGCTGGCGCCTTCCGCGCACAGGCCCAGGTTGACGAAGGGCATGTTGAAGCGCGTCTTCTCCCCGGCCACCACGTAGTCGCAGTGCAGGAGCATGGTGGTGCCAATGCCCACCGCCGCGCCCTCCACCGCCGCGAGCACGGGCTTGCTCAGGCCGGCCAGGGCGCGCAGGTACTGGAACACCGCGCTGTCCTCGCCCGTGGGCGGGTGCTCCAGGAAGTCGCCAATGTCATTGCCCGCGGTGAACGCGCCGCCCGCGCCGGACAGGAGGACCACCCGGGCGTCGTCGCGGCGGTCCGCCTCCAGGAGGGCGGCGGTGGCGGCCTCGTACATGGCGTGGGTGAAGGCGTTCTTCTTCTCCGGCCGGTTGAAGGTGACGGAGAAGACCCCGGCGTCGAGCTGCGTCAGAAGCGTGTCGGACATGGCCGGGCAGACTAACGCGCGTCGGGCCGCAGTGCGCGCAAGAGCAGCGGGGCCAGCGTCACCACCTGGTGGGGGAAGGGCAGGTCCTGCCGGTGCTCCACACTGTCCGTGCTGACCAGCCGCTTCACCGGCACGCCGTGCAGGCGCTCCAGCGCGGGGCCCACCAGCAGGGCGTGCGTGGTGGCGAGGATGAAGTCGTCCACGCAGCCCTCTCCCTTGAGCTCCTTCGCCGCCGCCGCCAGCGTGCCGCCGGTGGACACCATGTCGTCCACCAGGATGGGGCGCATGCCGCGCACCTGGCCCAAGAGGCCCAGCGTCTCCACGTCGTTGCCGCTCAGCCGCGCCTTGTGCACCACCGCCCACGGACGGCCGAGCAGCTTCGCCAGCGCCTCCGCCCGCTTCACCGCGCCCAGGTCCGGCGCCACCACCACGGTCGTGTCGGTGACGTGGGGGCGCAGCGCGTCCGCCAGCAGTGGCAGCGCGGACAGGTGCTCCAGCGGGGCGCCGAAGCAGCCCTCCAGCGCCGGGTTGTGCAGGTCCACGGTGAACACGCGCGTGAAGCGGCCATGGGACACCATGTCCGCCACCAGACGGCCGCCCAGGGGCTCGCCCGGCCGGGCCCGCCGGTCCTGGCGCGCATAGCCCACGTAGGGAATCACCGCCTCCATCGAGGCCGCGCCCGCCCGCCAGCACGCGTCCGCGAGCAGCAGCAGCTCCATCAGGTTCTCGCCCACGGGTGGGGTGGAGGACTGGAGGATGACGACGCGGCGGCCGCGCACCTCCTCCGGGGGCACCTCGATGTGCAGTTCTCCATCCGGGAAGCGCTCCCGCTTCACCCCCACCGGCTCCGCGCCGAACGCCTGGGCGAGCGCACGGCCGAGGTGGGGACTGGCACTGCCGACGACGAGGGCGATGGGCGTCATGGGCCGCACCCTAGCGCGGGAGGTGCTCGCGGTGCCCTGGCCCCCCGGGCATGCCGCCAGGAGAGCCACTGAACGTGCCTCCGCCGACACACTCCGAAGGGAAGAGCACCTTCCGGGGGTGGAGGCAGACCGATGCGTTTCCGGGACAGGGCGGAGGCGGGGCAGAAGCTCGCGGGGGTGTTGGCGCCCTACCGCTCCGGGGACGTGTGCGTCCTGGGGCTGACGCGCGGCGGGCTGCGCGTGGCGTACGAGGTGGCCCGGGCACTGAGGGCTCCCCTGGACCTGTGGGTGGCGCGGCGGCTGCGCGTGCCGGGGGGCCGCCTCATGCTGGGCGCGGTGACGGAAGGCGGCGGGCTGTACCTGGACCCCCAGGCCGCAAGCCAGGCGAAGCTGCCCGGGGAGACGCTCCAGCGCTTCGTGCACGAGGAGGTGGACGACGTGGAGCATCAGGCCCGGCAGCTGCGAGGCGGCCTCACGCCGCGGATCCGCGGCTGCACGGCGCTGCTGGTGGATGACGGGATGGTGACGGGCGCCACCGTGACCGCGGCGCTCCTGGCGCTGAAGCAGCAGGGCGTGCGCCGGCGCATCGTGGCGGTGGGCGTGGCGACGCCTCGCGCGCTGGAGCTCGTCCGGAGCCGCGCGGACGCGGTGCACGCGCTGACGCTGGACCCCACGCTGCGCGAGGTCTCCGAGGCCTACGACACCTTCCCCGCGCTCACGCAGGACGAGCTGCGGCGCTGGCTCACGCGCGCCCGGGAGGCCAGTCCCGCCCGGCCGCAGGGCGTGGCTCCGGACGTGGCGGGCGGGTGGTGGTTCTGACGGGCTTCGGGAACGGAAGCGGATGACGACGAGGACATGAGGAGGGCGTATGGATGTGGAAACCGTGCATGCGGATGACCGCAGGCCCCGGACGCACTGGGAGCACTTCACGCGTGAGGAGCTGCTTGGGGTGCGGGGCGTGGGCCGCTCCATGGAGCAGGCCTTCGAGATGGCGGCGCTGGGACTCTGCGCGTTGGTGACGGACCCGCGCAGCGTGGAGGCGCACGAGGAGCTGGAGGTGGACTGCCAGTCCTCGGACCATGACCAGCTGCTCGCGGACTGGCTGCGGGCGGTGGTGGGCGCGATGGCCGGACGGCGCCTGCGCTTCCAGTGCTTCGTGGTGCGGCTGGACGGGCTGAACCTCTTCGGCCACGGCTTTGGCGAGCGCGCGGGACAGGCTCGCCATGGCACGCACGTGGCGGTGACGGGCGCGTCGCTCACCGAAGTGTCCGTGCGCCAGGGGCCGGAGGGCGTGTGGACCGCCGAGGCGCTGGTGGACTTCTAGGGAGGCAGGCGGGCGCGGCGGGACGATTCGTCCACGGAGGGGGTGCGCCGGGGCTCCGGGCTGCTATAGGGGGCGTCTTCCTCTTCGCGACCAGGACCCTCCGGACATGGCTTCCCGTGACATCCGCTTTGTATGGCTCGACCTGGAGATGACCGGGCTGGACCCCAATACCTGCGGCATCATCGAGGTGGGCATCATCGTCACCGGCCCGGACCTGCGCCCCATGGGCGAGTTCGAGCGCGTCGTCTGGCAGCCGGAGGAGATGCTCCAGCGCATGGAGCCCGTCGTGCGCGAGATGCACACGAAGAACGGCCTGCTGGAGAAGGTGCGCGCGTCCACGTCGTCCCTGCGCGTGGTGGAGCGCGAGGTGACGTCCTTCATCGCGGACTACTGCGACCTGGGCGAGGGCATCCTCGCGGGCAACTCCATCCACACGGACCGGCGCTTCCTCATCGACCACATGCCCATGGTGGACCGCTACCTGCACTACCGCATGGTGGACGTGACGAGCCTCAAGGTGATTACTCGCGCCTGGTACCCGGCGCTGGTGGAGCCGCGCAAGCCGCCCAGCGGGCACACCGCGCTCGCGGACCTGCGCTCCAGCATCAGCGAGCTGCAGTACTACCGCGACGTCCTCTTCCGCGCGACGCCTGGCTAATCGCAGCCTTCAGGCGAGGGCTCCGTCCGCGGGCAGCTGCTTCGCGATGGTGCCCAGCAGGTCGTCCAGCTCGAAGGGCTTGGCGAGGAAGTGGGAGCTGGCGCGGCGCTCCTCGTCCGTGAGGCGGCCCGCGCTCATCACCACCACGGGCAGGTCGCACAGGTCCGGATGGGCGCGGATGCGGCGCAGCAGCTCTCCGCCGTCCATCACCGGCATCATCAAATCCAACAGCACCA
Organism: Corallococcus sp. AB018; assembly: GCF_003986945.1. NCBI lineage: Bacteria > Pseudomonadati > Myxococcota > Myxococcia > Myxococcales > Myxococcaceae > Corallococcus > Corallococcus sp. AB018. Next base: position 25,933 of record NZ_RAWR01000157.1, read on the forward strand.
GGTCCGGCTTGGAGGTCATGAGCCGCTGGAGACCCTCGTCGCCGTTGTACGCGGTGACGATGTCGTAGCCTTCGAGGGACAGGATGTCCTCGAGCGCCTCCACGATGGCGAACTCGTCGTCCACGATGAGCAACCGCTTCATGCGCGGGCCCCCTCCACCGCACGCACTCGGCCCGGGACCCCTGTCGGCCGGGAGGCCGGGGGCGGGCTGGACGGGATGCGGGCGGTGTCGGAC
>NZ_RAWR01000158.1:0-26028 GCF_003986945.1 Corallococcus sp. AB018
GGCGGTGGGGGCGTCGCTGGACGCGCTGGTGGAGGGCCGCGCGGCGCCGCCGCAGTGGGTGTCCACGGATGAGCTGGGCGACCTGTCCGCGCGCACGTGGCTGCTCTATGAACAATTGCAGGAGCTGCCCCGGGCGCTGAGCTCGTCGGCGGGGCACCTGGCGAAGGCGGGCACGCGGCTGACGGAGGCGAGCGACCAGCAGAACCGCACGCTGTCGCGGCAGGCGTCGGCCATCCACCAGGCGCGCACGACGGCGCAGGAGATCCAGCAGATGTCGAAGCTGGCGGCGAGCCGCGCGGGGAGCGTCCTGCAGGTGGCGGAGCGCGCCGCGGCGATGGGCAAGCTGGGCGAGGAGTCGCTGGCGGGCACGGAGCAGGGGCTCGCTGACATCCGGGGCCTGACGCACGGCTTGAATCAGCAGGTGGTGGACCTGGGCACGCGTGCTCGCGAAGTGGGCCGGGTGTCGGAGGTGGTGAAGTCGCTGGCGGACCAGTCGCACATGCTGGCCATCAACGCGGCCATCGAGGCGAGCCGCGCGGGCGAGCAGGGCCGGGGCTTCGCGGTGGTGGCGCGGCAGATGCGAGAGCTGGCGGACCAGTCCATCAAGGCGACGGGCCAGGTGCGCGGGTTGCTGGAAGGCATGGAGACCGCGACGGGCGAGGCGGTCGTGACGGCGGACAAGAGCTCCGCGGGCGTGGAGGCGGCGCTGGTGCCGCTGCGCAAGAGCGGCGAGCGGCTGCGGGAGCTCATCAAGCTGACGCACGAGTCCGCGTCCGCGGTGCGGCAGATTGCTGAAGCCGTGGCGCAGCAGCACGCGGGCGTGGATCAGCTGTTCGGCGCGGTGAGTGAGATGGACGAGCTGATGGCCGCGACGCTGCGGCAGCTGGGCACGACGCAGGAGGCGGCGACGGCGGTGGCCCAGGCGACGGGGCAGGTGTCGGAGCTGGCGGAGCGGTACGTTTCGTAGTCTGGCATTCCGTCTGCCATTGCATTAGCCTCCACACCGGTCGAAAAACGGCGGACCGGTTCGGTGAGCCCCGGTCACTTCCATGGTGGAAGCACTTGTCCGTCTCCTTCGGGATTCAGGACCCACGGCCCTTCGAAGGCATTCGTGTGCCTTCGCGAGGTCCACCATGAAGCTGAATCACCTTGATCTGCAGGTCCCCGACGTCCAGGCCACCGCCCGCTTCTTCATGCGCTACTGCGGCTTCACGTCGCACGCGAAGAACCATGACTCGCCCGCCATCGCCATGCTCGGCGGGACGGATGGCTTCGTGCTCATCCTCCAGCGCCGCAAGCGCGACTCCGACGTCTTCCCCGAGGACTTCCACGTCGGATTCCTACAGGACTCCGAAGCCCCCGTGCTCGCCTTCCATGAGCGCGTGAAGGCAGACGGCCTGGAGGTGTCCGACGTCATCCGCAACAACCGGGGCACCCTCGTCTACTGCCGCGCCCCGGGCGGCATCCTCGTGGAGGTGAGCTGCCGCCCCTGAAAAGGGTCAGCCGGTGCTCTGAAAAATGGGCGCTTCCCGGGACGTGGACCTCCACTCCCGGGAGTGCCAGTCGAGTTGCTGGGGACGCGGCAGCTTCCATTCGAGCTGACGCACCCGGGGAAGCTCGACGGGCCTCGGCCGCGTGGCCATCCTCTTCCCACTCACGATGCGGATCAGGCGCATCAACTGGTCCCGGTCGAGACGGATGCGCCCGTAATGGGAGAGCTGAATGGCCTCCAGCTCCGCCGCATCGATGCGGGAGCCATGGTGGGCAACGTAACGCGCGAGCCGGGGTCCCAGTGCGTAGTGGAGCTTCCGCGCCGTGAGCAGGGACCGGACCACACAGAGGCCCGCGTAGGGATTCTCCTCCAGGTTGATGTCGAGCACCTGCTCACGGACCGCGCGGAAGAAGGGTTCTCCATAGACCCGCCGCGCACGACCCTTCCGGGTGTCCAACTCCGCGGCCACGGCTTCCACGTTGAGGAACGTCGTCCGGGGCAGGTGCGCGAAGTCCCCGCCATGCACCAGCTTCTGCTGGAAGGCCCAGGTGGATTCCAGGGTCCAGATGTCCACGGGGAGTTTCTGAACCTGGAGATGCAAACCTCCGAACCGGTTGACCCGGACCAACTCCCGGGAGAACGCGGCTCGCAGCGCGGGCCCCGTCGCGCCCGCCACGACCAGGTCCACGTCCCGGGGCGCCGCCGTCGCCGACACGGCCAGCAGGTCCCGCAGCGTGCCGCCGAAGACGAAGACGTGCCAGTCATGCTCCCGGAAGACGTCCAGGAGCGACCGCATCGCACCGTGCCAGGGATGCGGCACACGGGTGACGAAATCGCTCAGACGCTTGCGCAGGACCCGCCGCGGGTCATGGAGGATGGCGCTATCCGTGGGTGAGCTGCGCATGGAGGCTGCAAGCAAAGGTGTCTGTCATTCCACAGACGTAGTCGGTCACCAACTGGATGCGATGGTACAGCGGAGGAAGGCTCGAGTTCTCGCAGGCGGACTCGAACGCGGTCCGGTAGTTCCTCGACAACAGGTTGTAGACCTTGCCTTCAGGGCTCTTGTTGAACTTCTTCCAGTCCTTGCCCGCGGTGTCCACGGGGACCGGACACCCCTGAGCCCCCTCCCAGAAGATGTCCATCAACCCATCGATGACCCGGCGGCCCAGGGTCTCCAGCCGGAGCGTCTCCGGGGCGTTGTAGACGCGCTCGCGCCCGAAGCGCTTGCACACCTCGATGAGCCGCGACGCCCCACTGGCACCGATGAGGTCTCCCTGCTCCAGCGACTCTCCCTGCATGAGCCGCGCGTAGTTCCGCTGGAAGGCCGCGAGGATTTCCCGCTTGGCGTGACCAATGACCATCGTCCGGAAGTGCTGCGCGAGAGCCTCGTCCCGAGCCCGCCCTTCCAGCGGCGTGTCCGCTTTCTCGATGTAGTCATGGACGCTCTTGAGGACGGTCTTCGCCATGCCCGAGTCGTCGTGCTTCTCCAGGAAGGCTTCGACCTCCGGCCAGCCTACGAGGCCCTTCTTGACCCCGTCCTCGATGTCCACGGTCGCGTAGACCATGTCGTCACAGGCCTCGACGAGGTACGCGATGGGGTTGCGCGCGGTCCCGGTTCCGGTGAGCGACCGGACCCTGTCCACAAGGCGCTGCTCCGAGGCGAAATAGCCGGGCTTCTTCCTGTCGGCGGGACCGGTGTCGGACGTCTCATCCGAGGCCGCCGTGTATTTCATCGCGGCCGACAGCGTGCCCACCGTCAGGTTCAGCCCGTAGGAATCCGCGAGCAGTTGAAGGCGCGACACGATGCGCAGCGTCTGGGCGTTTCCCTCGAACCGCAAGAAATCACTCCGGAGCTGGCCGGCACGCACGGTCGCGGTCTCTGCCTCATGAAGGAGCCCCTGCCCCTCCGATCCGAAGTGCGTCCGGAACCAACTCCCAATGGCCTCTTCGCCCGCATGGCCGAACGGAGGATTTCCCAGGTCGTGAATGAGGCCGCACGTCGCCGCGATGGCCTCGATGTCGAGCACCTGCTGGCTGGAATCGAGGTGGCCCTCGCGCAGCATCCAGCGGGCCGCGCCACGCGCGAGTCCCCGGGCCAGCGTCGAGACCTCCAGGGAATGCGTCAGGCGCGTCCGGACCGCGTCGTTCGGCTCCAGCGGAAACACCTGGGTCTTGTCCTTGAGGCGCCGGACCGGAGTGGAGAAGACGGTCCGGTCATAGTCCCGATCGAACTCGGACCGGCCATCGTCCTCCAGCGAAGCAGAGGCCCGTCCGCCCTCGGCCTCGCGGATCCGCGTGTCACACAGCAAGCGCTTCCAATCCAACGCCATGGTGTCCCCCCATTTCGACGACGCCGCCGAACCTAGCGGGGAGGTCTGACATGAGAGGACCCGGCGCGTGTCTTCAGCCGCTCCGCGCCATGCGGAGCGGCGCCTGTTCTCCGGCGTCCTCCATGGGCGGCACGTAAGGCCAGCCCTTCAGCGGCCCCTTGCCGGCTTCGCGCGTGAGATAGTCCGCCGCGATGTTCGCGCTCTCCATGATGGTCAGGAGCCCGCTTCCCGGGTGCGTCCCTCCGCCCACGAAGTACAGCCCCTCCACCTGCGCGTTCTTCACTCGCGGCCGCAGCGGGCCCAATTGCATCCAGGTGTGCGACAGGTTGAACACCGCTCCCCGGAACACGTTGAAGTCGTCCCTCCACGTCTCCGCCGTGAAGTAGCGCTCAGCCTTCACGTGCTCTCGCAATCCCTTGATGCCCACCTTCTCCAGCATCTTCGGGATGCGCTCGCGCAACGTCGCTTCCGTCTTCGCCCAGTCCACCGGGCGCGCCGTGTTGGGCGTGGGCACCAGCACGTACAGCGTCGAGTGCCCCTTCGGTGCTCCCGTGCCGTCCGTCACTCCCGGGTTGCACACGTAGAAGGGCGGGTCGTCCACGTCCACCGTGCGGTCCTCCAGCGCGTCCTTGTCCGTGCGCCTCGCGCTCTCCGACAGGTAGATGAGGTGGTGCGGCAGGTCCGCGTACGTCGTGTCCAACCCGTAGTACGCCATGAACGTGCTGCACGAATACTTCGCCCGCTCCAACGCCCCGTCCGACAGCCTCGAGCCCTCCCGCAGCTCCGGCGCCAACAGCTTCTGCGCCGCGTACGCCAGGTCCGCGTTCACCACCACCGCGTCCGCGTCCAACACCTCGCCGCTCGCGAGCTTCACTCCCACCGCGCGCCCGGCCTCCGTGCGCACCTGCTCCACCGCCGTGCCCATCCGGAACGTCACGCCCAGGTCCTGGGCGCACCTCATCATCCCTCGCGACAGCTCCCGGAAACCGCCCTGCACGTGCCACACGCCGAAGCACAGCTCGATGAACGGAATCACGCTGAACACCGAGGAGCACGTCGTCGGGTGCAGCCCCAGGTACTTCGACGGATACGCCAGCGCGTATGTCATCCGGTCGTCGTGGAAGAACGAATCCAGCTGCCGGTAGAGCGTCTGCCACGGCTTGAAACGCAGCGTGGGCGCGAGCCTCCAAGGCGCGTAGTAGTCCAGGCTGCCCGCGTTCGTGCAGATGAACTTCTCGTACGCGAGCGCGTACTTCCTCCTCCCGTCCTCCATCCACTCCTGGAGCGCGCGCCCCTTCCCTGCTCCGAACTTCTCCAGGTCCTGGCCCATCCGCTCCAGGTCCCTCCGCGTGTCCAGGTGCGTGCCGTCCCAGAAGTGCACGCGCGTGTTCGGGTCCACCGGCACCAACGTGACGTAGTCCTCCAGCTGCTTCCCCGCGCGCCAGAAGATCTGCTTCAGGATGCCCGGCAGCTGGAGGATGGACGGGCCCGTGTCCACCGCGTACTCGCCGTCCTGCCCGAGCGTGAGGCCTTTCATCCTGCCGCCGGGCACCGCGTCCTTCTCCACCACGGTGACCCGGAAGCCCTGCCCCGCGAGGTTGATGGCGGCCGTCAGGCCTCCCGGGCCCGCGCCCACGACGATGACGTGCTGAACCATGTGCCTCACGATGCCCGGCCCCATGCCACCTGGCGACATCCCTTGAGGACGGCCCGGACGAAAAAGCGTTTCCGTCCGGGACTCCTGGCGTCCCGCCGGGCGTTGGCTTCAGGCAGAGGCCCCACGCCATCCCCTCGGAGCGTTCTCTGGAAGACGGGCCCACATCCTGAATCCCCAGGGTGACCTGCCTCCTGTAGCCTGCGACGCGCATCCATGAATCCCCCCTCGGAGGCCGGCCCACAGGAAGTCCTGCTGTTCACCCTGGAGCGGCAGCGCTACGGCCTGCCCGTGGAGGACGTGCGCGAGTTGGTGCGCGCCGCGCGCCTCACGCCCCTGCCCCAGGCCCCCGACGTGGTGGAGGGCCTGCTCAACCTGCGCGGTGAGCTGCTGCCCGTGCTGGACCTGCGCCGCCGCTTCCGCCACCCCGCTCGCGCCCTGTCCCCCATGGACCACTTCATCGTCGCCTCCACCGGTGGACGGCTGGTGGCGATGCGCGTGGACCGGGCCGAAGGGCTGCACGCCGTCACCCCCGGGGAGTGGGACCCGTCTCCCCGGGAGCTGCCGGGCGTGGGGTACGTGGCCGGCGCCGCGAAGCTGACGGACGGGCTGGTGCTCGTGCACGACCTGCGCTCCTTCCTCTCCGAGGCGGAGGCCCTGCAACTCGACAGCGCGCTCGGAGCCCTTCCGGAGCCTGCTTGATTGGCGGCGTCCTGCCCCCGGGATTCAAGGAGGTGCTCGCCCTGGTGGAGCAGCGCGCCGGGCTCGCCGCGCCCAGCTGCCTGGCCGCCGCGCTGGAAGGCATCCAGCGCGCCATGGCCCGCGCCAACCAGGACGACGTGGAGGTCTACCTGCGCGAGGTGTCGTTCGACAACGCGCTCCTGGACGACCTGCTCACCGAGCTCACCATCGGGGAGACGTACTTCTTCCGCACCCACGAGCACTTCGACCACCTGCGCCGCGTGGTGCTGCCGGAATTACACGAGCGCCAGGGGCCCGGCCACCTGCTGCGCGCGTGGAGCGCGGCGTGCTCCTCCGGCGAGGAGCCCTACTCCATCACCGCGCTGCTGATGGCCGAGGGCTGGGAAGACCACATGACGGTGCGCGCGACGGACGTGTCGCGCACGGCGCTCCGCCGCGCCCAGCAGGCCCGCTACACGGATTGGTCCCTGCGCGGCCCTTCCGCGGACCGCATGCGTCCCCACCTCAAGCAGGAGGGCCGCTTCTACCAGCTGTCGCAGGACGTGAAGCGCCACGTGCAGCTGGGCTACCTCAACCTGGCGCTGGAGACGTGGCCCTCGGCGGAGAGCGGCCTCTGGCAGCTGGACGTCATCTTCTGCCGCAACGTCCTCATCTACTTCAACCGCGCCACCATCGAGGGCGTGGCGCGCAGGCTCCATGCGTCCCTGGACGACGGCGGGTACCTGTTCACGGGTCCGTCGGATCCGCCGCTCGGGGACTACGCGCCGTTCGAGCCCGTCCTCACGGAGTGGGGCGTGCTGTACCGCAAGCCCCTGGCCGGCTCGAACGCCGGGCACTTCGTCCCGCTCCAGCCCCTGGCGCCCCTGCGCGCGGATGGCACGCCCTTCACCGTGGGCACGCCGGGTGCTGTCTCCAGCGGTCGTCCCGGAGCGGGTTCGCTCCCCGCGGTGGCCCCTGGCGCCTCCGCGTCTCCGGGAGCCCGGCCGTCTCCGGCGGGAGGTTCCTCGGGAGTCGCGCCGGGGACGTTCACCGCCGGAGCGGATGGAGTGACCGCGGGTGTCTCCCCGCCGTGGGCGTCAGGGACCGGCACGTCAGCCTCGGGGGGCGGCTCCCATGGCGGCGCTCCCATTTCGGGCCTCGGGCCTGCCGGCGGTGGTGCGCCCTCGTCGGCGGGAGCCCTCTCCGGCGGCGCTCCCGCTTCGGGGGCTCCGACGGCTCGCACCGGTGATGCGTCCACGTCTGGCACGCGCACCCGCTTCACGCTCAGCGTGGAGGCCCTGGAGGCCGTGCGGGCGGCGCTGGCCCGCGGCGACTGGCGCGAGGCGGCCCGGCGGGCGGGGGCCCAATCGGCCGACCCGGAGGGCGCCCTGGCCGCGGTTCGTGCACTGGCCAACCTGGATCCGCGCGCGGCGCTGTTCGCCTGCGAGGAGGCCTCGGTTCGTCACCCACTGGTCGCCGGTCTGCGGTATCTGGAGGCCCTGCTGCTCCTGGGACAGGCGCGGCTGTCCGACGCGGAGAGAGCCGCCCGGCAGGCGCTCTACCTGGAGCCGGGGCTCGCGGTGGGCCACCTGCTCATGGGCCACGTGCTGCGCCGGCAGGACCAGACCGCCGCCGCGGCCCGGGCCTACCGCGAGGCGGAAGGGCTGTGCCGGAAGCTGCCGCCAGAGGCGCTGGTGCCGCTGGCGGAAGGTGAGCGGGCCGGAGCGCTGGCGGACGTGGCCCGCGCGGAGTGGCGGCGCCTGGAGCGGACGGAAGGCTAGAGAGGCGAGCGGATGCCGAAGCGCGAGGGAAACATCGACTGGGACAAGGCCCGGGCCCGTCTGGAAGCGCTGGAGCGCGCCACCGAGGCGCGCGACACCTTCACCGACGAGGCGGCCCTCGCCGCGCTCGACGCGCGCGCCCTCGCCCTGGCCCGCCCGGCGGAAATCCCCGTGCTGCCCGGCAGCCAGCGGGAGATGGTCCGCTTCCGGGCCGCGGGCCAGCTGTATGCCCTGGAGTCGCGCTTCATCCTGGAGGTCATGCGCGCGCCGGAGCTCACCCTGCTGCCGGGCTCGCCGCCGCTGCTGCGCGGCCTGACGCTCCTGCGCGGAGAGGTGCTGCCCGTGGTGGAGCTGGCGCCGCTGTTCGGCCGGCCCTCGGAGCAGGGCACCGGCCCCGTGCTGGTGGTGGGCACGGCCCGCGCGGAGCTGGGCCTGCGCACGGATGAGGTGATGGAGGTGGCGGTGCTGACGGTCACGGAGCTGTTGCCCGCGCCCTCCTCCCTGGAAGAGGAAGCGGGCGCGCTGGTGTCCGGCGTCAGCCCCGACGGCACGCTCGTCCTGGAGGGAGAGGCCCTCCTCGCCGACGAGCGTCTCGTGTTCGAGCTTTCCGAAGAAGGAGTCGCATGAGCATCGGGAATCGCATCGCGCTGGGCTTCGGGCTGTCCCTGCTGGTCCTGCTGATCATCGCCGGAGTGGCCTTCCAGGGCGCCCAGCAGCTCACCACCACCACGGAGGGCCTGCTGGAGGCCCACAACAACTACAAGATGCTGCGCGAGGCGCGCGCCCTCATCGTGGACGCGGAGACCGGCCAGCGCGGCTTCCTCCTCACCGGCGACGAGAGCTACCTGCGCCCGTACCAGAACGCCCTCACCGAGCTGCGCGCGGACATGGACGCCCTGCGCCCCGCGATGGCGAAGTACCCCGACCAGCGCTCGCGCTTCACGAAGCTGGAGCCGCTGGTCGCGAGCAAGCTGGACGAGGTGGCCGACACCATCCGCCTGCGCCGCGAGCAGGGCTTCGAGGCGGCCCAGACCGTGGTGAAGACCAACCGCGGCCAGCGGGAGATGGAGGTCATCCGGGAGCTCATCGCGGAGATGCGCGAGACGGAGGAGGACCGCTGGAGGCAGTACTCCGACGCCGCCACCCAGGCCGCGCAGCGCAGCGTCTGGGTGCTGGCGCTGGGCACCCTCCTGGGCCTGGCCATCGTGGGCGTGGGCAGCTTCGTCATCACCCGCGGCATCACCGACCCCCTGCGCAAGCTCACCTTCGGCGCGGAGCAGCTGGGCAAGGGCGACCTCACCCACCGCATCGACGTGCGCGGCAAGGACGAGATGGCCGACCTGGCCGGCGCCTTCAACGCCATGGCGGAGCGCCGCCAGCAGGCGGAAATCCAGCTGGCGAAGCAGTCCGAGCAGCGCGAGCACACGCTCAAGACCGTGGCGGAGTTCGTCAACCAGCTGGCCGGCGCGTCCTCCGAAATCCTCGCCAGCACCACCGAGCAGGTGGCCGGCGCCCAGGAGCAGGGCACCGCCGTCACGGAGACGGTGAGCACCATCGAGGAGATCACCAAGACGTCGGAAGAGGCCGCCGGCCGCGCCCGCGCGGTGAGCGAGTCCGCCCGTCACTCCGAGGAGGTGGGCCGCTCCGGCCGCCGCGCCGTGGAGGAGGCGGTGTCCTCCATGGGCGCCGTGCGTGACCAGGTGGAGTCCATCGCGTCGCGCATCCTCGCCCTGGCCGAGCAGGCCCAGGCCATTGGCGACATCATCACCACCGTCAACGACATCTCCGAGCAGACGCACATGCTCGCGCTCAACGCGTCCATTGAAGCGAGCCGCGCGGGCGAGCACGGCCGCGGCTTCGCCGTCGTCGCCTCCGAGGTGAAGGCCCTGGCGGACCAGTCCAAGAAGGCCACCGCGCAGGTGCGGCAGATCCTGGGACAAATCCAGAAGGCCACCCACGGCGCGGTGATGACCACGGAGGAGGGCACCAAGAGCGTGTCCGCCGCCACGCGCGTCGTCACCGAAGCGGGCGCCACCATCCAGCAGCTGGCGGACCTGCTCACGCAGGCGTCGCTCACGGCCGCGCAGATCGCCGCGTCCGCCAACCAGCAGGCCACCGGCATCGGGCAGATCCGCCAGGCGATGCACGACGTGAACCAGGCCACGCAGCAGGGGCTCATCTCGTCGCGGCAGACGGAGCGCGCGATGCAGGACATCAACGCCATGGGCCAGAAGTTGAAGGGGCTGCTCGGGGAGTTCGGGCGCTAACCCATGGATCGCGACAGGCTGGCGCAGGCACTGCTGGACTCGTTCCTGGAGGAGCTGGAGGGGCACGTCGTGTCCCTCAACCGGGACCTGCTCGCGCTGGAGCAGGCCCCGGCGCGCGCGAAGGAGCTCGTCCCGGGCATCCTGCGGACGCTGCACAGCGTGAAGGGCGCGTCTCGCGCGGCCAGCGCCAGCATGGTGGAGAACGCCTGCCACCGCATGGAGGAGGTGCTGGAGCCGCTCATCCACGGGCGCGCGCCGTCGCCGGACCTCTTCGAGCTGTGCTTCGCCACCGTGGACGCGCTGGACGACGCGGGCCGCCGCCTGGCCGCGCGCCAGGACCTGTCCGGCTCACCGCTGGAGGCGCTGCTGCCCCAGTTGGAGCAGGCCGCGCACGGCTCGCCCACCCAGCCTCCAGTGCCCGCGCCGAAGTCGGCGCCGCCCGCCCCTGCTCCCCACGAGAAGCCCGCGGAGGCCGAGCCGGAGCTCTCCTTCCCCTCGCAGGCCAGCGGGGAGATGCTGCCGGTGCGCGTGTCCGGGCAGAAGCTGGACGCGCTGCTGGGCCGCAGTGGTGAGTTGCGCGTGGCGATGCTGCGCCTGGAGGGCCACGCCGAATCCCTGGAGGCGCTGCGCGACGACGTGATGGGGCTGCGCGAGCGGGTGCGCGGCACGCAGTCCGAGGCGACGCTGCGCCGCGTGGAGCTGGAGCTGGCGCGGGTGGCGCGCGTGCTGGCGCAGGACCGCCGCGCGCTGTTCCAGTCCTCCACCGGCCTGGATGATGAGGTGCGCCGCGCGCGCATGCTCCCCTTCGAGGAGGGCTGCACCGGCCTGGAGCGCGCCGCGCGCGACGTGGCGCACAGCCTGGGCCGGCGCGTGCGCATGGAGGTGCACGGCGGCGGGCTGGACCTGGACCGCTCGCTGCTCCAGTCCCTGCGCGAACCGCTGCTGCACCTGGTGCGCAACGCGGTGGCGCACGGCCTGGAGGCGCCGGAGGAGCGCGTGCGCCACGGCAAGCCGGAGGAGGGCCGCGTGGTGCTGTCCGCGCGGCTTCGCGGCAGCCGGGTGGAGGTGGCGGTGGAGGACGACGGGCGCGGCCTGGACCTGGAGGCGCTGCGCGAGCGCGCGCGGGCCCGGGGCATGGAAGCGCCCGAGGACGACGAGGACGCGGCGCGGCTCGTGTTCCTGCCGGGCCTGTCCACCGCGGCGAAGGTGACGGCGGTGTCCGGCCGGGGCGTGGGCCTGGACGTGGTGCGCGCCCAGGTGGAGGCCCTGCGCGGCAGCGTGGAGGTGGCCTTCAAGGCGGGCCAGGGCACCCGCTTCACGCTGGACGTGCCCCTCACCCTGAGCACCCTGCGCGTGCTGCTGGTGTCCGTGGGCGGGCAGGCGCTGGCGCTCGCCAGCGAGGGCGTGGACCGGCTGTTGCGCCTGGCGCCCTCCGACGTGCGCGAGGTGGAGGGCCGCATGTCCTGGGTGACGCCGGAGGCGCTGGTGCCGCTGGCGTCGCTCGCGGGCGTGCTGGAGTTGCCCCCGGGGCCGCCGAAGTCGCGGCCCCCCGCGGTGGTGCTGTCCGCGGGCACCGCGCAGGCGGCGCTGGTGGTGGACGAGGTCATCGCGGAGCAGGAGGTGCTGGTGCGCTCGCTGGGCAGCCGCGTGAAGCGGGCCCGGCACGTGGCCGCCGCCGCGGTGCTGCCGGATGGGCGCATGGCGCTGCTGCTCAACCCCGCGTCACTGGTGCGGGCCGCGGGGGGACGCCCCTCCGCCCAGTTCTTCCCCACGCCCAAGGAGCAGGCGGTGCGCCGGCGCGTGGTGCTGGCGGACGACTCGCCCACGACCCGCATGCTGGAGCAGAGCATCCTGGAGGGCGCCGGCTACGACGTCACCGCGTGCGCGGATGGCGCGGAGGCGTGGGAGCGGCTCCAGGCGGGCGGCGCGGACGCGCTGGTGCTGGACGTGGAGATGCCGCGCATGGATGGCTTCCAGGTGACGGAGGCCGTGCGCACCTCTCCGCGCTTCGGACGGGTGCCGGTGGTGCTCGTCACGTCGCGAGAGAAGCCCGAGGACAAGGCGCGCGGCCTGCAAGCCGGCGCGAGCGCGTACATCGTGAAGAGCGCGTTTGACCCCACGAGTCTGCTGGAGACCCTGAGGCGACTGCTATGAAGACCGAACCGTTGCGCATCCTGGTGGCCGAGGACTCGCCCACCGCCCGGCGGCTGCTGGTGGAAATCCTGCGCACCGACCCGGCGCTTACCGTGGTGGGTGAGGCCAAGGACGGCCTGGAGGCGGTGGAGCTGTGCCAGCGCCTGCAGCCGAACCTGGTGACGATGGACATCCAGATGCCGCGCATGGACGGCCTGGACGCCACCCGCCGCATCATGACGGAGGTGCCCACGCCGGTGGTGGTGGTGTCCACGCTGGTGGAGCGCGACATCCAGACGTCCATGGCCGCGCTGAGGGCCGGGGCGTTGGCGGTGCTCCAGAAGCCGGTGGGCCCGGAGTCGCCGGACTTCGAGGCGGACAGCCGCCGCCTGCGCGACACGCTCAAGGCCATGGCCCAGGTGAAGGTGGTGCGCCGCTGGCCGGACCGCTCCGCCACGCCGCTGCCCCCGCCGGAGTCGACGCCCACGCCCGGCACACGCCCGCCCGCCGTGCTGGCGCTGGCCGCGTCCACGGGGGGCCCCGCCGCGCTCCACCGCATCCTGTCCGACCTGGGCAGCCACCCCTCCCCGCCCCCCATCCTGGTGGTGCAGCACATCGCGCTGGGCTTCGGCTCCGGCCTGGCCACGTGGTTGGGCACGGCCACGAAGCTGCGCGTGAAGGTGGCCGAGGACGGCGAGCCCCTCGTCTCCGGCACGGTGTACCTGGCACCGGATGACAAGCACCTGGGCGTCACCCAGGACCAGCGCGCGCAGGTGTCCGGCGCCGCGCCCATCCAGGGCTTCCGCCCGTCCGCCAACTGGCTCTTCCGCACCGTGGCCCGCGCCTACGGGCAGACGGCCCTGGCGGTGGTGCTCACCGGCATGGGCCAGGACGGCCTGGACGGCATCCGGGACCTGCACCAGGCGGGCGGGCGGGTGATCGCCCAGGACGAGGCGACGTCCGTGGTCTACGGCATGCCCGCAGTGGTGGTGGGCGCCAACCTGGCGCACGAGGTCCTGCCGCTCGGGCAGATTGCCCGCCGGCTGCTGGCACTGCTCCAGCCGGGGGGTCGGCTCAGCTGAAGTGTTGGTTGAGTGAAATTCATACGCCGGAGTTGGCGGGCGGAATGGCGGGCCTGGAACGGAGTGTCAATATCGGGTCCAATCCGGGCACCCCCTCGCCCCTTCTCCCCGATGAGCGCTTTGACAATCGGTCTGGCCTACGAAGCGGTGTTCGCCGCCATCCCCGACCCTGCCTACCTGCTGGATGGCACGGGCCGGCTGGTGTCGTGTAGCGCGGCGGGCGCCCGGGCGCTCGGCCGTGAGGCAGGCGCGCTGTCGGGCCGGCACTGGAGTGAGCTGGGGCTGCCGCAGGAGGCACTGACCGCGCTGGAGTCCGCGCGCGTCCGCGTGGTGACGCTGCGCGAGTCCACCACCGTGGAGGCGCCGTGGCCGGGCGCGCAGGGCATCCGCCGGCACGCGCTGGTGCTCACGCCGCTGGGCACGGACGCGGATGCGTCCCCGGTCGTGCTGGTGACGGCGCGGGCGCTCACGGAAGCCGAAGCCGTCTATTCGCGCGCGCTGGAGCTGGAGCAGGCCGCGCGCGCGGAGGTGGAGACCGCCGAGCGCCGCCGGTCCTTCCTGTATCAGGCGATGACGACGCTGTTCACGCACCCGCCGGATCCGCAGGGCATGTACACGCTGCTCGCGCACCTGGCGGTGCCGGACCTGGCGGACTGGTGCCTGGTGGACGCGCTGGAGCAGGGCCCGTGGGTGGGCCGCGCGGCGGTGGCGTGCCTGGACCCGACGCAGCAGGAGCGCGCCCGGGGCCTGCCCATGCGCACGGAGGTTCGCGACGACGCGCCCGTGGGCCTGTTGCGCGTGCTGCGCACGGGCGAGCCGGAGCTGGTGCCCGCGGTGACGGAGTCGCTCTTGCGCGCGGCGGCGGCGGAGCCCGCGCACCCGGCGATGCTGGAGGCGTTGCAGGCGCGCTCGTACATGATCATCCCGCTGCGCGCGCGCGGCCACACGCTGGGCGCGGTGACGTTCGTGAGCTCCGGCTCCGGCCGCCGCTACGGCCCGGACGACCTGGCGCTGGCGGAGGACCTCTGCCTGCGCGCGAGCCTGGCCATCGACAACGCTCGGCTGGTGGGTGAGTCCCGCCGGGCGGCGCGTGCTCGCGAGGACCTGCTCGCGGTGGTGTCGCACGACCTGAAGAACCCGCTGGGCGTGGTGCAGCTGGGCGCGGCGCTGCTCCTGCGCGGCACCGCGGGCAAGCCGGGCGGCGAGGCGGTGGCGAAGCAGGCCACGCGCATCAACGACGCGGCGGAGCGCATGTCGCGGCTCATCAGCGACCTGTTGGACTGGGGCCGCCTGGAGGCGGGCCACCTGCCGCTGGAGCTGGGCGAGCACACCGCCGTGGCGCTGGCCACGGAGGCGCTGGAGGCCATCCGGCCGCTGGCGGAGGCCAAGGGGCTGCACCTGGAAGCGGACCTGCCCACGGAGGGCCTGCGCGTGAAGTGCGACCGCAGCCGCGTGCTCCAGGTGATGGGCAACCTGCTGGGCAACGCCGTGAAGTTCACTCCGCCGGGCGGCACGTTGGCGGTGAAGGCGGTGATGCGCGGCGGCGAGGTGTCCTTCGACGTGCGCGACACGGGCAACGGCATCACGCCGGACGCGCTGCCGCACATCTTCGACCGCTACTGGCAGGCGCGCGACGCGGCTGCCCGCGGCACCGGCCTGGGGCTGGCCATCGCCAAGGGCCTGGTGGAAGCGCACGGCGGCTCCATCCGCGCGGAGAGCATCCTGGGCACCGGCAGCGTCTTCAACTTCACGCTGCCCGTGGCGCACGTGGGCATGCCCGTCGCCGCCCCGCAGGCCGCGGCCTCCGGTGGCATGTCGCGTCCGCGCGACACCTACGAGCACTGAGTCAGCGCCCCTTCCTCCGCGCGGGCGGGGTGAGCACCTGCCGCGCGTGCTCCAGGAAGGCGCGCAGCGCGGGTGACACCTGCGCTCGGCTGGGGAAGTAGAGGAAGAGGCCCGGCACGGACGCGGCGTACTCCTCCAGCACGCGGCGCAGCGTGCCCGCCTTCAGCTGCCTCTCCACCTGGGACTCCAGCACGTACGCCAGGCCCAGGCCGGCCTCCGCCAGCCCCAGCCAGACGCGCTCGTCGTTGGTGGTGACGGTGCCGCGCACCGGCAGCCGCCACGTGCGCGAGCCCTTCTCCAAATCCCACGGCAGCAGCGCACCGGTGTTGGACGAGCGATAGGTGAAGCAGTCGTGCTGGAGCAGGTCCTTCGGCTTCACCGGCGTGCCGTGGCGCTCCAGGTACTCCGGAGTGCCCACCACGACGAAGCGGAACGGGGGCGCGATGCGCACCGCCACCATGTCCCGCTCCAGGTACTCCTCCAGCCGGATGCCCGCGTCGAAGCCCTCCGCGACGATGTCCGCCTTCCGGTTCTCCACCACCAGGTCCAACTCCACCTGGGGATGGCGCTCGCGAAACGAGGCCAGCAGCGGCGTGAGCACGAAGGGCAGCGCGGTGGACGGCAGCGTCAAGCGCAGCGCGCCCGTCAGCGTCCCGGGCCGCGAGGACGCGTCCTTGAGGGCGCCCAGGGCCTGCGCCACGCCCGGCCCGGCCTGCTCCACCAACCGCCGCCCCGCCGCCGTCACGGCCACGCTGCGCGTCGTGCGCGACAACAGCGGCACGCCCAGCCGCTCCTCCAACTGGCGCACCGTGTGGCTCAGCGCGGAGGCCGACACGCCCAACTCCGCCGCCGCGGCCGCGAAGCTTCGGTGCCGGGCGACAGCGAGGAACTGGTGCAACGCATTGAGCGGAGTGAGAGCCATTCCTGAGCTTTCTTCAGGAGTCCATCCAGATTCCAGACCTACTCCCGGAAGCGCCCATTTCCTATCCCTTGTCCTGTCTCGCGAAAGCAGCACCCTTCCCTAGCGCGAGCAGGAGTCCTCCCATGGCATCCCCCACCCTGCCCCTGTCCGGCCGCATCGCCGTCATCACCGGCGCCTCCAGCGGCATCGGCGCCGCCACCGCCCTGCGCCTCGCACGGGACGGCGCGAGCGTCGCCCTGCTCGCGCGCAGCAAGGAGCGGCTGGACGCGCTCGCCTCCACCATCACGCAAGGGGGTGGCCGGGCGCTCGCCCTGGGCACCGACGTGCTGGACGCGCGGTCCGTGAAGGAGGCCGCGAAGGCCATCGCGGGCGAGCTGGGCGTCGCGGACCTGGTCCTCAACAACGCCGGCCTCATGCGGCCCACGCCCATGGAGGCGCACCCCACGGAGGACTGGGAACAGATGATCGACTTGAACGTGAAGGCCAGCGTGCGCGTCGTGGAGACCTTCGTGGAGCCGCTGCTGGCGGCGGCGAAGGCGGGCGGGCGCTCGGACCTCATCAACGTGTCGTCCGTGGCCGCGCAGGCGGTGTACCCGAACTTCAACGTCTACGGCGCCACCAAGGCCGCCGTCACCCACCTGTCCCGTCACCTGCGCGCGGAGCTGGGCCCCCGCTTCGTCCGGGTGATGGCCCTGGAGCCGGGGCTGGTGGACACCGCGCTGCACGACGGCAACACCGACCCGGGCGCTCGGGCCTGGCTGGAGGGCGCTCGGAAGTCGCTCACCTGGATGTCGCCGGAGGAGGTCGCGGGCATCATCGCCTTCGCCACCGCCCTGCCGCGGCACATCAACTTCCAGCAGCTCACCCTCATGCCCACCCAGCAGGCCTGAGCCGCTCCCCACGCCTGTTGCCGAGGTGGCCTTCAGCGTGCCATGCAGGCGCCTTATGTCCTTCCTGCATCAGGCGCTGGTGTTCCTGGCCGCCGCGGTCGTCGCCGTGCCCCTCTTCAAGAAGCTGGGGCTGGGCTCCGTGCTGGGCTACCTGGCGGCGGGCGCGGCCATCGGGCCGTATGGCGCGGGCCTCATCTCCGACGTGGAGAACGTCCTCCACACCGCCGAGCTGGGCGTGGTGCTGCTGCTGTTCGTGATTGGCCTGGAGCTGCAGCCGTCGCGCCTGTGGAACCTGCGCCGCTCCGTGTTCGGCATGGGCGGCGCGCAGGTGGTGCTGACGGGCCTGCTGCTCGCGGGCGTGTCGAAGGCGCTGGGCCTGTCCTGGAACGCGGCCATCGTCGCGGGCTTCGGCCTGTCGCTGTCCTCCACCGCGTTCGCGCTCCAGCTGCTCGGGGAGAAGAACCAGCTCACCGCCGAGCACGGTCAGCTGGCCTTCGGCATCCTCCTGTTCCAGGACCTGGCCGTCATCCCACTCCTGGCCGCGCTGCCGCTCCTGGGCCGGTCCGACACGCCGTCCACGGAGCCCGGGTGGCTGATGGCCGTGAAGGCCGTGGGTGCGGTGCTCGTGGTGGTGGTGGCGGGCCGACACCTGCTGCGGCCGGTGTTCCGCGCGGTGGCGTCCGTACACAGCCAGGAGCTGTTCACCGCGACGGCGCTGCTCGTCGTCGTGGGCACCGCGACGCTGGTCAGCGCGGTGGGCCTGTCCATGCCGATGGGCGCGTTCCTCGCGGGCGTGCTGCTGTCGGAGTCCGAGTACCGCCACGAGCTGGAGGCGGACATCGAGCCCTTCAAGGGCCTCTTGCTGGGCCTGTTCTTCATCGCCGTGGGCATGTCCTTGAACCTGGCGCTGCTCGCGCGCGAGTCCCTGCGCGTGCTTGCGCTGGTGCTGGGCCTCACCTTCCTCAAGGCGCTGGTGCTGTACGGGCTGGGTCGGGTGGGGCTGAAGAAGCCGGGCTCCGCGGAGAGCCTGGCGGTGGTGATTTCGCAGGGCGGTGAGTTCGCCTTCGTCCTCTTCTCCCTGGCCGTGTCCTTCCACGTGATGGAGCGCGAGCAGGCGGACCTGCTGGTGCTGGTGGTGGGCCTGTCCATGGTGGTGACGCCGTTCCTGTCCGCCATCCACGAGCGCTGGGTGGCGCCGCGCTTCAAGAACAAGGGCCCTCAGCGCGAATACGACGTGTCCCCGGAAGAGGACCACCCGGTCATCATCGCGGGCATGGGGCGCGTGGGTCAGGTGGTGGCCCGCCTGCTGCGCGCGCGCCGCATCGGGTTCACCGCCATCGACGCGAGCGCGGAGCACATCGACTTCATCCAGCGCTTCGGCAACCAGGTGTTCTACGGCGACGCGTCCCGGCTGGACCTGCTGCGCGCCGCCCGCGCGGAGAAGGCCAAGGTGTTCGTGCTGGCCATCGACGACATGGCAGCGTCCCTGCGCACCGCGCAGATGGTGAAGGAGCACTTCCCGCACCTGACCATCTACGCCCGGGCGCGCAACCGCGAGCACGCGTACCGGCTGCTGGACATGGGCGTCACCCACCTCATCCGTGAGACGTTCGACGCGAGCCTCACCATGGCCGGAGACGTGCTCCAGGAGATGGGCCTCACCTTCGCGGAGGCCCGCCGGTCCGTGGAGCGCTTTCGCGAGCACGACGAGGCCCTGATGCTGGAGAGCGCCAAGGTCTTCAAGGACGAGAAGAAATTCATGGAGGTCATCGTCCGCGCGCGCCGCGAGCTGGAGCTGTTGTTCGAGAAGGACGAAGCCGAGCAGAAGTCGGTCTGAGGGGGGACGCACGACCATGAGCGCCGATACCGCTGGCCACTCGAAGTCCTCCCGCCTCTACCTCTGGGTGCTGGCCGCCATCTTCGCGGGGGGCCTGCTGGGCCACTTCGCGCCGTCCACGGCGGTGAAGCTCAAGCCCTTGGGCGACGCGTTCATCGCCCTGGTGAAGATGCTCATCTCCCCGGTCATCTTCCTGACCGTGGTGCTGGGCGTGGCCAACGTGGCGGACATGAAGAAGGTCGGCCGGGTGGGCGGCAAGGCGCTGCTCTACTTCGAGGTCATCTCCACGTTCGCGCTCATCATCGGCGCGGTGGTGGTGACGGTGCTCAAGCCCGGCTCCGGCTTCAACGTGGATCCGCGCACGCTGGACGCGAGCGCCGTGGCCCGCTTCGCCCAGCAGGCTCATGACCAGTCCACCGCGGGCTTCCTCTTGCACATCATCCCGCGCACCTTCGTGGACGCCTTCACCGGCGAAGGCGACCTGCTCCAGGTGCTGCTCCTGGCGCTGCTGTTCGGCTTCTCGCTCACGGCCATTGGCGCGACGGCGAAGCCCGTGGTCGTCCTCTTCGAGGCGCTCTCCAAGGCCTTCTTCCACATGATTGGCACGGTGATGAAGCTGGCGCCCATTGGCGCGGGCGCGTCCATGGCCTTCACCCTGGGCGCCTACGGCGTCACCAGCCTGGGCCCTCTGTTGCGCCTGATGGGGTGCTTCTATCTGGCGTGCGTGCTCTTCGTCGTCGTCGTGCTGGGGCTCGTCGCTCGGGTGACGGGCTTCTCCATCCTGAAGTTCCTGCGCTACATCCGCGCGGAGCTGTTCCTGGTGCTGGGCACGTCGTCGTCCGAGTCCGCGCTGGTGCCGCTGATGCAGAAGCTGGAGCGGCTGGGCTGCTCCAAGTCCGTGGTGGGACTGGTGGTGCCCAGCGGCTACTCGTTCAACCTGGACGGCACCAACATCTACCTCACCATGGCGGCGCTGTTCGTGGCCCAGGCGCTCAACGTGGACCTCACGTTCACGCAGACGGCCACGCTGCTGGGCGTGGCGATGCTCACGTCCAAGGGCGCGTCCGGCGTGACGGGCGCGGGCTTCATCACCCTGGCCGCCACGCTGGCGGTGGTGCCGTCCGTGCCGGTGGCGGGACTGGCGCTCATCCTGGGCATCGACCGGTTCATGAGCGAGGCGCGCGCGCTCACCAACTTCATTGGCAACGGCGTGGCCAGCATCGTCGTGTCCCGCTGGGAGAACGAGCTGGACCGCGAACGGCTGCACGCGGAGCTCAACGGCGTATCCACTCCCGAGGCGCCGCCCGCCGACGCAGGGACACCTGCCTGAGCCTCCGGGGCCTGTTCAGGGGTGCGCCACCGCGTCGCGCACCGCTTCCTTCAGTACGTCCAGGTCCACCGGCTTGTCCAACAGTTGCCGGGCGCCCAGCCGCTGGGCCTCCGCGTGCGTCTCCTCATCCGCGAAGGCGCTGAGCAGCAGCACCGGGCACGCGATGCCCTGCGCGCGCAACCTCCCGAGCGCCTCCAGGCCGGTGCGCCCCGGCATGCGCACGTCGCTGACGATGAGGTCCGGCGGAGCGAGCGTCCCACCGTGGCCCTGCATCATCGCCACGTAGTCACCCAGCTCGAAGCCGTCCTCCACCTCCACCACCGTGTAGCCCGCGCGCGCCAACGTGCGCACGAGCATCGCGCGCATCGCGTCGTCGTCCTCGGCCACCAGGATGCGCGGGGCGTGCGTTGCTTCTCCTTGCGAAGGTGCGTTCGTCATTTGATTGCGGAGGAGCATGGCGCATGCCACGTGCGTCGCCCCATGCCTTCAGGGGCCGTGGATCCGTCGTGCCGCGTGAGTCTCCGGGGCATCCTGCCCCCCGTCGGGGCAATGTGCCCCAGGCATGCATGGACATCCTGCCCAGCGTTGGCAGCGCCTCACTCGGTGGCGCGCGTTGGCATGGCCAATGCTCTAGCTCCAGTCAGCCCCGCACCCCACACCCCAATTCACACCTCGCGGGCATGACACGGAGTCTCTCCATGAAGCGCACTTCCGCCCTGGTCCTCGGTCTGTCCCTGTCCCTCGCCTCGGGCGCCTTCGCCGCCGAGGCCAAGCCCGCCAAGAGCGCGCCCGCCGCCCAGGCGAAGGCCGGCGCCAAGGCGAAGAAGGCGAAGCAGGGCACCTCCCAGAAGGCCCCCGCCGCCCCGGCTGAAGGCTCGAGCAGCAACTAGCCACGGACTGTCGTGACGCAGCACCCGCGGTACTCGTAGCGTACCTCCCCGGTCCGTGTGTTCCTTCCCCCTCACGCACGAACCGGGGGTTGCCTCTTCCGTGAAGCTCGCTCGCAAATTCACCCTGGCCCTCGTGCTGCTCGCCGTCGCGGTGATGGCCGGGCTCCAGGCGTTCCAGGTCAACCGGGAGCTCGCCCGGTCGGAAATCGACACGCAGCACGACCACCGCCTGCTCGGTCACACGCTGGCCGGCTCCATTGGCAAGGCGTGGCAGCTGGCGGGTGAGTCCGAAGCGCTCACGCTCCTCAACCAGGCCAACCGCTTCCAGGAGCAGGTGCGGCTGCGCTGGGTGTGGCTGGACGGTGGACCGGGCTCCGGCTTCGCGCCGGCGCTGCCCCCCGCCCTGCTGCTCAGCCTGCGCGCGGGCAACGACGGCTGGTTGATGGACGAGTCCACCAGCCCGGGCGTGCTGCGCTCGTACACGCCGGTGTTCCTGGGGCGGCGCATGGGCGCCATTGAAATCACCGAGTCCATGTCCGAACAGGAGATGCACGTGCGCACCACCGTGGTGGGCACCGTCATCGCCACGGCGGCGCTCTCCCTCTTCTTCCTCCTGGCCGCCATGGCCATGGGCCGCAAGCTGGTGGGCCAGCCCGTGGAGCAGTTGGTGCATCTGGCGGGACGGATTGGCGAGGGCGACCTCACCGCGCGCGTGCCCCTGCGGCGCGAGCGCGGCGACGAACTGACGACGCTGGCGGTGGCCATGAACCGGATGGGTGAACAACTGGAGGAGACGCGGGCCCGGCTGGCCACGGAGACGGCGGCGCGCCTGCGCACGGTGGAGCACCTGCGGCACGCGGATCGGCTCACCACGGTGGGCAAGCTCGCGTCCGGCGTGGCGCACGAGTTGGGCACGCCGCTCAACGTCGTCATGGGCCGCGCGAAGATGGTCTCCTCCGGCGAGGCGGAGGGCGACGAGGTGAACGAGTGCGCACGCATCATCTTCCAGCAGGCCCAGCACATGACCGGCATCATCCGGCAGCTGCTGGACTTCGCCCGGCGCCGCACGCCCTCCCGCGCGCCGGAGGACTTGTCCCTGCTGGCGGAGCGCACGCTGTCGCTGCTCAAGCCCATGGCCACCAAGCGCAGCGTGACGCTGTCCCAGGAGGTGCCCCCGGGCTTCACCGTGGAGGTGGACTCGGGGCAGTTCCAGCAGGTGCTCACCAACCTGGTGATGAACGGCCTCCACGCGATGAACCGGCCCGGCACCTTGCGCGTGCGCTCGCAGGTGCTGCGCTCCACGCCGCCCGCGGACGTGGGCGGCCCGGAGCAGGACTGGGTGCGGCTGGACGTGGAGGACGAGGGCTCGGGCATTCCCGCGGACGTGCTGCCCCACGTCTTCGAGCCCTTCTTCACCACCAAGGACGTGGGCGAGGGAACGGGGCTCGGGTTGTCCGTCTCCTATGGGATGGTGCGCGACCACGGCGGCTGGATTGACGTGAAAAGCGAGCCGGGCCGTGGGAGTTGTTTCTCCATCTACCTGCCGCCAGGGAAGGACGCATGCCAGGCCGCATCCTGATTGTCGAAGACGAGCGCGAGATGCGCGCCATGGTGGAGAAGGGCCTCCAGCGCCGGGGCTTCCAGCCCGTGGCCGTGGCCGCCGCGGACGAGGCGCTCCAGAAGCTTGCCGCCGAGGACTTCGACACCGTCCTCACCGACCTGCGCATGCCCGGCATGGACGGCCTGGCGCTGTGCGAGCGCATCGTGCTCAACCGGCCGGACATCCCCGTGGTCGTGGTGACCGCCTTCGGCAGCCTGGAGACGGCCGTGGCCGCCATCCGCGCGGGCGCCTACGACTTCATCACCAAGCCCATCGACCTGGACGCCCTGGTGCTGGTGCTGGAGCGCGCCGTACAGCACCGCGCCCTGCGCGCGGAGGTGCGCCGGCTGCGCCAGGCCCTGGACCAACGCCAGGACGACGGCGCGCTCGTGGGAGAGAGCCCCGCGCTCAAGCAGGCGTACGCGCTCATCGACCGGGTGGCGGACGTGGACGCCACGGTGCTGATTACGGGTGAGAGCGGCACGGGCAAGGAGGTGGCCGCGCGCGCCCTCCACGCGCGGGGCCGGCGCAAGGAGGGGCCCTTCGTGGCCATCAACTGCGCGGCCATGCCGGAGCAGCTTTTGGAGAGCGAGCTGTTCGGCCACGCCAAGGGCGCCTTCACCGACGCGAAGGCCTCGCGCACGGGCCTGTTCGTGAAGGCGAATGGGGGAACGCTGTTCCTGGATGAAGTGGGCGAGCTGCCCATGACGCTCCAGCCGAAGCTCCTGCGCGCATTGCAGGAGCGCGTGGTGCGCCCGGTGGGCGGGGACACGGAGACGCCCTTCGACGCGCGCATCGTCGCGGCGACCAACCGCGACCTGGAGCTGGCGGTGGAGGAGAACCGCTTCCGCGAGGACCTCTACTACCGGCTCAACGTCATTGGCCTGGAGCTGCCCCCGCTGCGCGCGCGCGGCAACGACGTGCTGCTCTTGTCGCAGCGCTTCGTGGAGCAGTTCGCGACCCGCACGGGCAAGAAGGTGGTGGGCCTGTCCCCCGCGGCGGCGCAGCGCCTGCTGGCCTACGGGTGGCCGGGCAACGTGCGTGAGTTGCAGAACTGCATCGAGCGCGCCGTGGCGCTCACGTCCTTCGAACAGCTCACGGTGGATGACCTGCCGGAGCGCATCCGCAACTACAGCACGCCGCGCGTGGTGCCGGAGAACACGGACCCGTCGGAGCTGGTGACGCTGGAGGAGCTGGAGCGCCGCTACATCCACCGCGTGCTGGAGGCGGTGGGCGGAAGCCGCACGCTCGCCGCGCGCATCCTGGGCGTGGACCGCAAGACGCTCTACCGGAAGCTGGAGCGCGGAGACACCGAGCCTCGGGAGGCCAAGGAGCCTCGTGAGCCCAGGAAGCCCTGAGCCGGGGAGGCACGGGGCACGCCTCCCCCGGGTGACGTCCACCCCCCTTTTTCCCAGCACCTGGGAGACCCTGGACCATCCGCTCCGGCCAAAACCCTCCGCCATGGGCGCAAGTCACGTCATCCCTCGGGGCGGGCCCCCGCTTTGCCTCGCGCGGGGTATGGTTCCAGGAGGATGCGTTCCGTTCCCGTCCAGAGCCGTGTCTTCTGTCGCGTGGTGGACCTCGCGCGCAAAGCAGGCGACAGGAATGTCACTGACCCGTTTCCTCCAAGAGGTTTCTCCCTACCCTCGGAAATCCACGAGTCCGCGTTTCGCGTAACAGGCAGTCAGGACGCCCGCCGCTGTCCTGGTCCCGTGTTCCGGCATTGAAGCCGGGCACGCTCCGCCGCACTGCTGTGTTTCCCACCTGAAGGAACCCGCTCCCCGTACCCCGACGACCCACCGATGGCCCAAGCTCCTGCCCGCCCGCGTTCCCGTCCTTCCGCCCCGTCCCCGACGGAGGCCTCTGGCCCGGGTCTGCAAACGCTGCTGGAGGCGCTGCCAGAGGCCTTCCTCGGTGTGGACGCGGGCTGGCGCATCACCTGGCTGAGCCGGCGCATGCGCGAGCTGCTGGGGCCCCGCGTCCAGCCGGGCGATGACGTGCGCAAGAAGGTGGCGGACGTGCTGGGCTTGAGCCAGCACCTGCGCCTGGACGTGCCCGCCACCGAGCAGCCCTCCTCCGAGCCCTACGAGCACCGCTGGCACGAAGGCGGCTTCTGCTTCGAGGTGAGCACCCGCCCCGTGGACGGCGGCCTGCTGGTGCACTGCCGCGACATCTCCCGCGAGGTCCAGGCCCGCCACGAGTTGCAGCGCGTGGGCCAGCTCTTCCAGGCGGTGATGGAGGGCACCACCGACGCCATCTACATCAAGGACATGGATGGCACCTACCAGGTCATCAACTCGGCGGGCGCGCGCGCCGTGGGCCGCGACACCGTGGCCGAGGTGCGCGGGCGCACCGACGCGGAGCTCTTCCCGCCCGACGAGGCCCGCATCAACGTGAAGCACGACCGGGACGTGCTCAAGGCGGGCCACCCCCTCACCTACGAGGATTCGCATCAGTCCCCCAGCGGGGACATCCGCGTGTGGCAGTCCACCAAGGGCCCGCTGCGCGACCCGGAAGGGAACGTGTTCGGCCTGTTCGGCATCAGCCGCGACATCACCCAGCGCAAGTGGGCGGAAGAAGAGGTGCTCCGGCACACCGAGTTCCAGGAACACTTGATGGGCATCATCAGCCACGACATCCGCAGCCCGCTCGGCGCCATCATGAACTGGTCGCGCGTGCTCGCCGCCGGTGGGCCCGCGGAGGAGACGGCGCGCACCAGCCAGCGCATCGCCACCGCGGCGGTCCGCATCGAACGGCTGACGCGCCTGCTGCTGGACTTCACCCGCGCCCGGCTGGTGGGCGGCGTGGTGATTGAGCCGCGCGGCACGGACACGCAGGAGCTGCTGGCCAAGGTGGCTCACGAGTTCCGCGTGGCCTTCCCGAAGCGCGACATCGTCGTGGACCACAAGGGCAACACGCAGGGGCACTGGGACCCGGACCGCCTGGCGCAGGTGGTGTCCAACCTGGTGGAGAACGCCCTCAAGTACAGCCCGGCGGACGCGCCCGTGCTGCTGTCCACTCGCGGCCTGCGCAACAAGGTGGTGGTGACGGTCCACAACCAGGGCCGCCCCATTCCGGAAGCCACCCTGCCCCACCTCTTCGAGCCCTTCCGCCAGGGCCCGCAGCAGACGCGCACGCTGAAGATGAGCTACGGCCTGGGGCTCTACATCGTGCGCGAAATCGTGCACGCCCACGGCGGCACCATCGAGGTCACCTCCTCCGAGGGCGACGGAACCACCTTCACCGTCACGCTGCCGCGCCGCGCGCCGCCCCGGAAGGGCCCGCCGCCCGAGC
>NZ_RAWR01000159.1:0-25730 GCF_003986945.1 Corallococcus sp. AB018
CGAACACCTACCACCACGGCTTGCACGTGGCCGGCATCCTCGCGGCGCGCACGAACAACGGCGTGGGTGGCGCGGGCGTCTGCTGGGGCTGTCAGCTCATGCCCGTCAAGGTCTCCACTGCCAGCAACGGCGTCCTTCTGTCCGCGGTTGACGAGGCCATCCGGTACGCGGCGGACAACGGCGCGCGCGTCATCAACATGAGCTTCGGGACGGCCTACAACCCCAACGCCCCCACGGCCGTCTATCCCTGCGCGAACTACCCCGACATCCAGAGCGCGGTGACCTACGCCGTCGGCAAGGGCGTGGTGGTGGTCGCCGCCGGTGGCAACGACGGCGTGGCGGGCCTGCTGACGGCGAACATCACGCCTGCCTCCTGCACCGGCGTCATCGCCGTGGGCGCCAGCACGCAGGCCGGTGCGCGGGCGCCGTGGAGCAGCGGCGGCTCTCGCGTCGACGTCATCGCTCCAGGTGGCACCGCCAGCGCCGGCTTCTACGGCCAGGGCATTGGCTGCCCCGCGGACCCCAATACATGGGATCCGTACAGCGGCACGGATCAGATCGTCTCGGCCTGGGCCATTGGCAAGCCGGGGGCCACGCTGCTGGCGGGTGACTACTGCCACCGCTACCTGAGCGGCACCTCCATGTCCTCTCCGCACGTCGCGGGCCTCGCCGCGCTCATCCTCTCGCAGAAGCCCTCGATGACGCCCGCGCAGGTCACCGCGCGCATCAAGTCCACCGCGACGGCGGTCTCCGGCTGCGGGAGCAACTGCGGCACCGGCCGCATCAACGCGGCGGCGGCCGTCTACACCAATCTCCCGCCCCGCCCGGACAAGGGCCCCTGGTACAACCCCGCGCGCTCCGGCAACGGCCTGGACATCCAGCACCTCGCCTCCGACCAGATCCACGTCACCTGGTACACGTACACGTCCGCGGGCGTGCCCATCTGGTACCAGGCCTTCCTCTTCGCGGAGCCCGGCGAGTGGCGGGGCGATCTGATCAAGACCACCTGGACAGGCTCCAGCGCGACGTTGTCCGTGGTGGGGACGATGCGCATCACCTACAGCAGCGGACTGTGGCGCTTCTACTGGACGCTGGGTTCGCTCTCCGGCAACGAGCCCATCCAATTCCTGGCGTTCGGTAGCGGCAGCTCCGTGATGAACCTGAATGGCCTCTGGTACAACGGCGCGGAGCCCGGCTGGGGTGCCAGCTTCAACACGCAAGGCAACACCCACGTCGTCAACCTGACCGTCTACCAGGGCAGCAACCCGGTATGGCTGCAGGGCGTGGTGAGCAGCACCTCCACGTCGCTGAGCTTCCCGATGGCGTACATCACCGGCACGAACCTCTGCCCGGGTTGCACCGGAACGACGTCGACCTCGGCGACGGCCGCGGGCACCTTCACCGTCAATGGCTCGGCGGGCAGTCCCAGTGGAATGGCGGCATCCTCCGCGGTGAGCTTCCCCGGCGGGACGTGGAACCGGCCCTCCTTCACGCTGAACCGCCTGACGGGGCCATAGGCAGCGTCCTCCGGAAGGGTGACGGCGGCATCCTGTCGATGCCGCCGTCATCCCGGACCGGAGTGTCCTCACTTCCAGGAGGCAGACGATGCGCGTGGCTGTCGTGGCGCTGTTCGCGGCCTGGCTGATGGTGGGCTGTGCGGGCGTGGAGAATTCCTCCACGAGAGGGAGTTCACGGGCCTTCCGACAGAGCGCCTCGCATGCATCGGATGAGTCCGGCGAGGAGACAGGCAGTCAACGACTCCACCGGGGTCAACCTGTCCGCATGCCGGTGGGGACGGTCATCCTCGCACCTTCCGGGAAGGTCTCGCGGCAGGCCCTGCAGATGGGCCTGCTGGACGTGGACGCCTTCGAGAAGTTGCTGGTCCGCGCCGGGCTGGAGGACGTGGACGAACTGCCCCTGCGCCGCAATCCCTTCACGCCAGACGACGCAGTGGAGGTGCTGGGCCGGCTGATGGAGAAGCCGGTGACGCTCGGAACCTTCCCGCCGCGAATGGTGGCGGGGTTCCTGCTGCGAGAGGTGTTGGAGCGCGGAGAGGTCTCCCGCGAGGAGCTGGCGCGGCGGGTGACGCGCTTCGCCCGCGAGCAGGTGGCGGTGCTGCGGCCAGATGGATACCTCGCGTGGGCGCTCAATGGGCGCACCCAGCAGAAGGTCGCGCCCATCGCGTGGAGGAACGGCGCCTTCCGCGCGGGCAACTTCGAGCTGGGACGTTTCTACAGCGGCAGGGGCGGAGTCTTCCGTCCGGTCGATGCGCAACTCCGGGCGTCGGACTCAAGGCCGCTGGCCGAGGTGTACGACGACGCGGACGTCGTCAACCGCTCACTGGATGGCGCGGAGGACGCCTTCGTTGAGCTGTACCACGCGCTAGGACAGGTCCTCTCCCGCCCCGCGGACAGCATCGCGGGACTGCGCAATCTTCCCGCGGGCATCGCAGCCCTCATCGCGTCTTCGCCCGAGTACTGGGAGCGGTTCCAGTACATGACGGCCGGCGAGCAGATCCGCGAGACGGCCCGGCTGGCGACGAGCGTCGTCGCCATCTGGGGCGCAACCTCGGCCACGACGCGGACACTGAAGGGGCTGGCGTCGGGTATCGACGCCACGGTGCCCGTGCTGTCGCTGTCAGCGGAGGGCGCGCTGGTGCTGGAGCGCATCTCGGTCCCCGTGGGGCGCACGGCGGCGGTGTTGAGCGGCGCTCCCGGTGCGGCCATCATCCTCCAGCGAGGCGATGATTCAGGCTCGGGAGATGGAAGCGGTGGAGGTTCACCACCGAGCGGGCCAAAGGGCTATTCGTCCTTCAAGTCGTTCAAGCGGGCCATGGGGCCGGCGGGGAATGGGAAGGAGTGGCACCACGTCGTGGAGCAAACCGACGGGAACGTGACGCGCTTCGGGCCCCAGGCGCTCCACAACGTGGAGAACGTCATCCCGCTCGACAAGGCAGTTCATAACTCGGTGAGTGCGTTCTATTCGTCGAAGAGCTTTCAGATGACAGGCTCCAACAGCCTCACGGTGCGACAGTGGTTGAGTGCGCAGCCGTATGCAGCGCAGAGAGAGTTCGGCTTGATGATGGTCGACCATGCAAAGAATGGGACCCTGCCATGACAACCGAAGAGACGGTCGAGGAGTTCGCACAGAACGTGGCCGCGCAAACGGACGCCATCGGGAGAGGCGACGCGAAAACCGGAAACAAGCACGCGGATCGATACATCGCGGCATTCGACCAGTTACGTGCCCTTGGGGATCCTGGGCGTGAAGCATTGGCGGTGCTGCTGACGCATCCTCGGATAGATGTTCGAACCACCGCCGCGACTTGCCTGCTTCGCTACAAGAACGCAGAGGCTCGGGCGGTGCTTGAAGAAGCGGCGAAGGGCAAGGGGCTGTTCTCATTTGGGGCGCAGCAGGCGCTGAAGCGATGGGAAGAGGGGACCTGGTCCCTGGACCCTGCTTGAGAAAATGGCTCAGCACTCACTCGTTCGAACCTACGCGGAAGCAGCCGAGTTGCACGGACAAGCGTCCGTCGAAGGCAAGCACCGGGCTGCCAATACTCAGTACGCCAGGCTCATGGCCGCCTGGCGGGAGCTGCGCAATCGGGGAGAGGCCGGACGTTCGGCGCTGACGGGACTGCTGCAAGACAGCAATCCTCGCGTTCGCCTCTGGGCCGCATCCCATGCTCTGGAATTCGCGCCCGTGCTCGCGGAGGCGGAACTGGAGCGGCTGGCCCAGGGTCCCGCGGGCGTGGTGCGACTCGACGCCGAGATGACGCTCAGCGAGTGGCGGGCCGGGAACCTGAAGTTCACGGAGGACTGAACATGCCCATGCGGAGCGCGCGCCACCTCCATTCAGACCTTTAAAGTCCAAATCCAATGGACTTTTCAGGTCCATGACATCCAGACTCCCGGATGGCGCCGCCGCGCCGAGCCCTGGCCCCGAGGAGTTCATGCCGACGCCCCCATCTGACAGTGAGCCGGCCCGCTCCCGGGCCGCACCGTTCAGTCATCCCCTGCCGCCCACGCCCCACCGGCCCCGGCCCCTCTTCACCATCGAGGGCGTCCGCTACGAGGCCATTCGCGAACTGGTGCGGATGCAGACAGGGGAGGTGCTGATGCTCGCCCGCCGCTTTCCGGAACAAGGGGACACCCTGCCCGGACTCTGCTTCGTGCGGCGGCTGGCCAATCCCTCCACCACCCCACGCCGCACACGGCTGGGAGCGGAGATCCTGCTGGCCTTCCGGCTCCGTCACCCCGCCATCGCCCAGGTGTTCCACCGCAAGGTGCACCAGGACTCGCTGCACGTGGTCATGGAGTACGTCGACGGTCCCTCATTGGAGACACTGGTGAGCGCGAGCGTGGCGCGCGGCCAGCCCGTCTCCGAGTCTTTCGCCCTCTACGTGGGAGCGGAGCTGGCGGAAGCGCTGCACCACGCGCACACGCTGACGGATGACGCGGGCAAGCCGCTGGGAATCATCCACCGCGACGTCAATCCCCGGCACGTCTACGTGGGGATGCACGGCGAGGTGAAGCTCGTGAACTTCGGAGCGGCTTATTCGGTGGTCATCGGACGCGAGGAGTCACCCGCGAGCCTCGTCCGAGGTGACGTGGCCTATGCCTCTCCCGAATACCTGGAGCGGCAGACACTGTCGCCACGCTCGGACGTCTTCAGCCTGGGCGTACTGCTGGTGGAGCTCTTCACCAGCAAGCATCTCTTCGACGTGCAGGACGTGCCCCGGCGGCCCGAGGGACTGCGCCCGTTGCAGGTCGAGTTCCTCCCTTCCCTGCCACTGACGCAGATGCGGGTGTTGCTGGCCTGCTTCGGCCCGACGGAGGTCGAGGCAGCGGTGGGACAGCTCTCACCGGATGTGAAGCAACTGCTGCACAGGGCCCTGCGCTCCGAGCCTGAAGAACGGTTCGCCACCGCGGCGGACCTGCGCGACGCCCTTCGCTCGGCCCTGGCCAGACGGCACCCGGGCTACGGGCGCCAGGAGGCCGCGGCGGAAGTCGCGCGGTTGCTGGCGGAGGGCCGCGTGCTCCGGGACGTGGTGGAGTTTGGCGAGGGCGGCCTCTTCGAGGAAGACCTGGCGGAGGAGTAGCGCCTCAACGCGCCAGGGCGGAGGCGACATGGAGGAGTGCGTCCAGTTTCTCCGCGTCCAGCTTGCGCGCGAGGTGCAGAAGGCGTCGCAGGTCCGGCGCGTCGCCTTCTTCCCGGGGCGACTGCTTCTTCGCCCCCTTGCGCACCTCACCCGACGGAGTCAGGCCCAACAGCGTTTCAGGGGAGACGCGCAGCTCCTGGCAGAGGCGATAGAGGGACGGGACGCTGGGCAGCATCTTGCCGCGCTCCAGGCGGCTGTAGACGGGGTGTACCAGTCCAATGCGCTCGGCGACTTCGGCCTGCGTCAGTCCCAGATGCTCGCGGGCGGCGCGCGCCGCCGTGCCAATGGTGATGCCGAGTTCTTCATTCATGGAGGGCGCGCAGCGTATCCGAGATATGCGCTGGGGACCCTCGGGCCTTCGCGAGGAGGCCGCATGCGCGAAATACATGAACCTGGAATGAGGACGCCATGAGGCCACCCCCCGCCATCCTGGCACCCGGGGCGGAGGTGCTGGGCTACACGGTGGAGCGCCAGCTGGGACAGGGCGGCTTCGGCACGGTGTACCTCGCGCGCAACGCGGGACAGCCATTCGCCTTGAAGCTGCTGTACCTGCCACGTGCCGGCGAGCGGGTGGAACGGGAGGTCTCCATCCTCCTGAAGCTTCACCACCCCCACGTCGTGGGCCTCCAGGGTTACGGGCTGTGGCCCCCACGCGAGCCGCGCTTCGCGATCATCGTGATGGAGTACGTGGACGGACGCAGGTTGGACCTCTGGGCCGACGAGGAGAATCCCTCCGCGCGCCGGGTGACGCGGGTGTTGCTGGACGTGGCGCGGGCGCTCGCCGCGACGCATGCGGAGGGGGTGCTGCACCGGGACGTGAAGGAGGCCAACATCATGGTGCGCGCCTCGGACGGCCCGGCCAAGCTGGTGGACTTCGGCATTGGCGACTACACCGGCGCGCGTGAGCTGACGGTGGACATCCTCCCGCCCGGGACGCCGGACTACCGCGCGCCCGAAGCGTGGAGGTACTTCCGGCAGTATGCCCGGGTGCTCGGGGCCCGCTACGAGGCGGGCGCGGCGGATGACCTCTGGGCGATGGGCGTGGTCTTCTACTGGCTGCTGACGGGGCGCAGGCCTTTCAATGGCGAGGACGACGCGAGCTTCATCGAAGCCGTTCTCACCCAGCCGCCCGTGCCACCACACGAGGCGAATGAGCGCGTGCCTCCTGCGTTGAGCGACGTGTGCCTGCGGCTGCTGGAGAAGACGCCCGAAGCGCGCACACCGAGCGCCCTGACCGTCGTGGCCGCGTTGGAGGAGGTCCTGCGAGGCGCGGATGCGACGTGGGATGTGCCCCTGTGCGACGCGTTCGGTGAAGACACCGCGACGACGGAGAGCGAGCTGGACAGCTTCGAGAAGTGGCGGAACCGTCCCCGCCACCGGCCCCGGCGGGGCGTGCGCGCGCCACCGGAGGCGCCACCGACGCCAGCCGGAGCAACGCCGCCGAAGCCACGACATTCCTTGCGCGCGTGGGCGGTGGTGGTGACGGCCCTGGTGCTGATCACTGCGGGCGCGCTGCTGCTGCGCGGGGCAGCGGGGCCTTCAGGAGCAGTCACGCTTCGTCAGGAAGTAGCGCCCACTGACAAGTCGACTCAATCTGACCGGGCCGTGGCTCCCAACGGGACAGAGGCCATCGCCGCGGCCGTCGCACTTCCCGCGACGCTCCAGGAGGTTGCCACCACCGTGACGACGCAGACACCAGAGACTCCCGCCCTTCCACCCTCCTCGAAGCCAGCGAAGAAGGTCCGGAGCGTCATGACCCGAGCTGCGGGCATGGCCACCTGCACTGCGTTGCTGGGATGCCCCGGTACGCAGGTACGTCCACCTCCGCCGCCAGAGCCCTGCCCGGTGGGAGCGGTGAAGGCCATGAAGGAACGGGGCCTCAGGATGGGGGACGAGTACATCGCAGCCTTCGACTTCTCGCGACCGCGCGTCATCTCGGTGTCCGACGGCCCTACACAATTTCTACTGGCCCAGAACGTGGGAAGCCTGCTGGGCGGTACGGCACTGTCAGGCCGGCTCATCGTGAGAGACCGCGTCTACGGGCGCCTGACGTGGGCGGAGACCAAACAAGGCGACAGCTTTCCCGTGTGCCTTGAGGTCTACGCGGAGGTGGGAGGCCGGGGCCTGCCGAGGGAGCCTGGAGACGACTCCCCGTCGAGCGCCCGGGTCTTCACCACGGTGAGCGTGAAGGCAGTGCGTGAGTTCGAGTAGCAGGCCTGCCTGGGAGATGCCGCCAAGTGCCCTCTTCATCCACGATTGTCTTCCTGGCGCTCGTGCTCGCGAGTGCGGGGGCATTCGCTCAATCCGAGAGTTCAGCCTCCGTGCCGGGCGCCCGGCGCATCGAACTGACTCCGGAGGGAACTCCATTCGTCGCGGAAATCGCGGTCAGTGCAGGGCTCTCCACGGGCCTCTACTTTGACTCGGACCTGATGCGTGACGGCATCGAACTGGAAGGTCGGGAGCGCTTCACCCTGGTGGACGTCGGTCAGGCCACGCTCCGCCTGGTCCCCTCTTCGCGTGTCATCCCTGGCGAGCACTTCCGGCTCGTCGTGCGCTTCAAGGATGGCGCGGCTCCGGTGAGTGCCTCGTTTCTCCTTCAGGTGCATCCCGCGAAGACGGTGCCCGTCATTGAGGTCTATCGCGGGAAGCGGACGCTCGAGACCTATCAACAAGAGATCCGGGAAGTCCGTGCGGAGTTGGAGCGCTGCCGGGACGAGAGCTCACGGTTGGTGGCTGAGCATGAGGCCCCAGCCGGACTGGCGGGGCTCCTCTCCACCGGCACCCTGGATAAGGAGGGTGTGGTGGGTCGCGTCGTGACCCAGGACATCCTTCCGTCTTCTGGTAATGCCCTGGAGGCGGCCTCCGTCATTACCTACCGCGCCAAGAGGGCTGTTGCCGTCGTGGTCACGCTGGCGACGAAGGCGGGAGCGCAGCCCTGGAACTTGAAGGGAGCGACACTTCGAGGCAGGAGCGGAGCGGAATTGCAGGTGCTCAGGGTCTGGCAGGAGCCATCCAGTCCCTTGACCCAGGCCCGAAGCATCGTGGTCGAGGCTGAAGCCCCCGAGGCCAGTATCCAGGGACCGTACGCCCTCAAGCTCTGGGAGGACGGACCGCGCACCATCACGCTGGGCAACGTGACGTTTCCATAATCACAGCTGCGTTTGGGCTCCGCGCAATGAAGAGCATTCGGAGACGGACCCTGGTGACGGAAGACCTTCAGAAGCTCGTCGCGAAGTTCGCGCAGCATGCGGCGGCGCAAACCGATGCCATCTGGCGAGGCGACGCGAACGCCGCGAACAAGCACGCGGATGAATCCATTGCGGCGTTCAAACGGATGAGGACCCACGGCGATGTCGGTCGGGACGCGCTCGCAACTCTCTTCACCCATCCACGGATGGATGTTCGAACGGCAGCGGCGGCACTGCTCCTGCGGTATCGCACCGCCGAAGCCAAGGCAGTGTTGGAGGAGGCTGCGAAGGGCAAGGGGCTGATCCCCTTCGAAGCGCAGGAGGCACTGAAGCGCTGGGAAGAAGGGACCTGGTCCCTGGACCCCGCGTGAGCCAAACCACCCGCTACGCCCCACCGCCCTGCCACGTCAGCATCCCAATCACGCCCACGTCGCGAGCTCCCCCTGCGTGGAACCTCCAGGGCACCGCCACGCCGAACTCCAGGGACTTCAGCGGGCGCGCCAGCAGCCCCGGTGACAGGAGCACGGTGGACGCACCGTCCTCGTCCCTCCACCCCGCCTCCACCATGGGCCGAAGCGGTCCCAAGGCCAGCACCGCTCCGGCCGCGAAGTCCGGATGCAGCTCGTTCCCCAGCCCGCGCACCCCAGGCAGCTCTTCCGCCTTCAGTTGGAGGTTGAAGCCCACCGGCCCCACGTCCTGATACGCCAGCAGGTACGGCGCGAAGCCCGGGCGGAACCGGTCGTCCGTCATGTCGCGAGTGGCCTCCAGGTCCATGCCCACGCTCAGCGTGAAGCCCCGCCGGCTGTCATTGATCAGCGCCAGGCCGATGCCCGCCTCCGCTGTATCCAACCCGCGCGGATCCTCCGGCGTCGTCAGCGCCACCTTCGCTTCCACCTGCACGCGGTCACTCAGGCCGTACTCGCCGCGCACCGGCAGCTCGAAGCGCGTCTCATCGTCCTGACGCGTCCACTCCAGCCCCGTGCCCAGCTCCACCTGCCCCCGCTGCTGCGGCGGCGCTCCATCTCCGAGGAAGAACTCCTGCACCCGCCCCTGCACCCCTTCCGCCGCCACCGCCGGCACCGAGAAGAGGCCCAGGAGTCCCACCGAGACGAGCCACCGTCCGTTCGCCATGCCCGTACGGTGGACACGGCCCTCATGCCCCGGGGCCTCTCCGCCGTGCCCGCCACCGCTCGGCTGCTCGCCCGCTTCGGGAACAACACAATGCGCTGGCGCTCCGCGTGGGGGCTTGCATCACCGTGCGTGAGGGTGGCAAGCCTGCGCTCCCACTTCTTCGAGATCAACCATGACCCTCCCCTCTGCTCGACACACCGTGGCCCTGCTGGCCCTGAGCCTCACCGCCTGTGGCGGCAAGGACGTGCGCCCCGGTGATGAGAACCCCAACCCCGTCACCGACCCCTGCGAGGAGAGCAACTCCATCGACCCGGCCAGCGGGACGTGCGCGCCCCTGCGGTTGCAGTGCGCCCGGGACCTGAGCGGCTTCAAGACCGACCGCTACGTCTGGCGCGACCGCGACTGTCACGTGCGCTCCGTGTCGCTCGTGCGCAACGACGCGGCGGATCCCGCGGGCTGGAACGGCGGCTACATCCGCCGCTA
This sequence comes from Corallococcus sp. AB018, assembly GCF_003986945.1. NCBI lineage: Bacteria > Pseudomonadati > Myxococcota > Myxococcia > Myxococcales > Myxococcaceae > Corallococcus > Corallococcus sp. AB018. The sequence continues at coordinate 9,964 of NZ_RAWR01000159.1, forward strand.
CACCTACGAGGTCGCGGGCGCCGAGCGCACCTGCGACGGCCAGAGTTCCCAGGTTCCCGGTTGGGGCATGGTGACCAGTCACCTGAAAGATGGCCAGACGTGGGGCGCCTGGACGCAGGACGTGCGCGGCTCCGGCCGCTTCGTCTTCAAGGGCGCGCACCACGCGCTGCACGAACTGAAGTGGCCGCTGTCGCTGGACGGCCGCGTGGTGCAGGTGACCGTGCAGTACCTGTTCGCCACCGGCCGGGACCACCCGCTGTATGCCATCACCCACGACGCGTCCGGCTTCCCCGCGAACCAGATTGAAGCCGACGTGCGCTCGCCCTACGGCGACCTCGCCTTCGACGGCAACGCCAGCACGGACATCGCCGGCCTGGGCTGGGGCGACAAATATCGCTTCGTCACGCTGTCCTCCCCCGTGACGATGAACACCGGTTGGGACTACCGCGAACCCAACGTCGTCCCCTACACGCGCATGTGGACCGCCGCTCCGGACGCGGAGATGGGCGCGGTGCAGACCCAGACGTGGGAGCAGAAGCCCGCGGGCGGCTACTGGCTGTATCCGGAGTGGGGCACGCGCCACGCCAACGGCCCCATGCCCGTGGACTACAACTGGCCCTACCAGCTCAACCAGTACGAGCTGCCCTCCGTCACCAACTCCCACCGGCTCGCGTGGGGCAGCAACTTCGGCGCGGTGGGCCTGTCGCAGTACCCGCGCCTGGGTGATGACGGCGTGATGCTCTCCGGCCATCCCTACCAGAGCTATTCCGTCTTCATGGTGCTGGGCACGCACACGGCCAGCCCCGTGCTGTCGCTCGTGTCGGAGGTGGAGGCCTGGCAGGGCGTGAAGCTCACCGCCTCCGAGGGCACCGTGCGCACGCGCGGCCCGGGCGGCGTGGGCCGGACCGACTCCGTCACCTACGACGTCGCTGGCTACAACCCCGTCTACGCCACGTGGGAAGCGGACGCCGCCTCCAACCGCGTGACGCTGGCGTTCGACACCGCGGGGCGCACGCTCGCGCGCCCCATGGTGGTGGTGCACGGCTACACCGCCGCCACTGCGCCGACGACGGTCACCCTGGACGGCAAGTCGCTCATCGCGGACACGGACTACTTCGCGTCCGTGGATGCGGAGGGCAAGGCGCTCTGGCTCACGCTCCAGCGCGACCTGAAGGGCGCCGCCACCCTGAAGGTGGAGTAGCCCCACGCACGGGACAGGCCCCTGGCACCCTCACGAGTGCCCGGGGCCTTCCCTTCCGTGCTTCACGCTGGAGCGTCAGTCCGCGGAGCCGCTGCCGCCGTAGCCCTGCGGGGCCTCCGAGCGCAGCCGCTGCCACTCGGCGCGGGCGTCCTGCTCCACGCGCTTCTGCTCGTCCACGCGGCGGCGGGCGTCCTCCACCTCGCGCTTGGTCTCCGCGACGACGGACATGAAGTTCGCCTCGGACATGTTCTTGGCGCGCACGTCCCCGCTGCGCTCCAGCGCCTTGAACTGGGCCAGGTTGAGCTCCGAGTCCGCCACCTTCAGCTCGGCGGCGCGCAGGTCCTTCTCCGCCTTGGCGGTTTCCGTCTTGCGGTCGTGCCAGGCCACCTCGGCGTCCGCGGCGACGCGCCCCGCCTCGGCGCCCTGGAGCCGGATCTTCGCCGACGCGATGGGGCTCTGCTGGCCGGTGGCCTCGGCGGCCTTCACGGCGGCCTTCTCCGCCTCCATGCGGCTCTTGGCGGCGTCGCTATTGCGGCGGGCCACTTCCGAGGCGCGCTCGGCGTCACGCACCGCCACCTCGGCGCGCGTCACGTTGTCGGCGGCCTTGGTGCGGGCCAGCTGCGCATCACGCACCGCGCCCAGCTGGTCCTCGGGGACGCGCGCCATCATCGCGTCGTCCACTCGCGCGGCCTTCGAGCTGCCGCAGCCGGCGAGGAACGTCATGGACGCCCCCAACGCCAGTCCCACCACCCAGTGACGCTTCGTCCTGTTCTGGAACATGCTCTCGATCCCCCGTACGAAGATGACTGGGGAAGAACCTAGACACGCCCCCGTTACGCGACAGGGGTCATGGACGCCGTCGTTCCCCCTGGAATCCGTCCGCGTCCGGGCCGGCCGTGGAGCAGGCAGGCGGGGCCCCATTTCCTCTCCGCGCCGTTGCCGTCCCGCACTTTCGTCACGGGGCATGTCCCAACCCGGACGGGGTGCGTGTCTCAAGGTCGCGCGAACGACGCGCCACCAGGGAGAGGGACCACATGAAGCGAACCGGATGGGGATTCGTACTGGGGACCAGCTGCGCGCTGATGGTCGCGGCCTGCGGCGCCGGCACCGAGGACTTCGAAAACCCCGAGGGCACCGAGTCCGTGAAGATGAGCATCTCGCTCGCGGGTGACGCGTGCGGCGTCACGTCAGCCGCGGCGACCGTGAGCGCGCAGGACCTCCCGCCTTCGTACCCCCAATCCCTCTACGTGGGGAACGGCTACATCGAAGGCTACCTGAGCAACATCCCTGTCGGGCCCCGGCGCGTCGTGGAGGTGAGGGCCTACAACCGGGCGGGGCTGGAGGTGTACGCCGGCAGCACGGCCGTGGACGTGTACCAGGGCTCCGTGGCGTACGCGCAGCTCCAGCTGAAGCGCAATCAGCAGAACTGCCCGGGCACCGGGACGGGCGACATCTACATCGTCGGCACGCTGGAGGGCACCGGTCCGTCCCAGGACGCGGGCTACGACGCGGGCCCCGGTCCGTTCGATGCGGGGCCGTTCTACGACGCAGGCAGCGCGTTCGACGCGGGCAGCGCGTTCGACGCGGGATAGAACGCGTGGAGGCGTTGTAGCGCTCAGGTGCCCCGGCCGTAGAACCACGCGGTGAGGGCCAGGCGGGTCGCATGAGCGGGCATCACCTCGTGCTCCAGCCGCTCGCTCAGGAACACCACCAGGCGGTCCAGCACCGGCGCCACCTCCACCGGGGCGCCGGTGTCCTCCGGGAACAGGCGCAGCACGCCGCCGTGCTCCGGCATCCAATCGGCGTTCGCGTACCAGATGGCGGTGAGCCGGCGATTGAACTGGCCCGGGAACGCGTCGCGGTGACGGGCGTAGTGCGCACCGCCGCCGGGGTAGCAGGCGAGCTGCAAATCGAAGCGCCCCAGCCCCAGGTACGCACCCGAGGACACGGCCTCTCCCAGCGACTGGAAGCGAAGCCACAGGGCTTCGAGCTCGGGGGCGGCGCCGGGCAGCACCCATTCGATGTGGTCGCCACGCACGGACGTCTCGAGCGCATGGTCCGCGCCGCGCCGGATGCCCGCGGGCTTCAGCGTCGCGGCCTCCACGCGCGCGAGCGCCGCGGCCCGTACCTCCAGCGCCCGCGCCTCACCGAGGAAGCCGTCCCGCACGAAGTACCCCCGCGAGCCCAGGGCCTCCACCTCCGCGTCCGTCAGCTCCACCGTGCGCCTCTCCTTCGCGAGCGCCTGTCCGGAAGCCCGCGTCCGCACGCTGCCCCAGGACGCCCCCGTTCCGGAAGCGGGTAGACTTCCCGCCCATGGCGAAGAACGTCTCGCGAGCGCTGTCCCTCCTCGCCGCCGTCGCGCTCGGCGCGCTGGGGGCCTGGGTGCTGTTGCGTCCCGCGTCCCCCCGGCTGCCGGACACGGCGGCGGTGGTGGAGCAGATGCGGGAGGTGGCCCGGCTGGAGACGCTGGACGTGTCCCTCTACAAGAAGGTCACGTTCACGCCGGAGCCCCAGGCCACGGACGCGCTGTGGAAGGACGTGCTGCTCTGGGCCAGCTACACGCTCCAGAACCCGCACGGCCGCGCCATCGTGTTCGCGGACGCGCACCTGGGGTTCGACTTCCAGCGCTTCGACTCCAGCCACCTGCGCGCAGTGGGCACGCGCGTGGACGTGCTCCTGCCGCCGATGCAAGTGACGGTGGCCCTGCGGCCCGGGGAGACGGAGATCATCGACTCCAACCTGGACAGCGCGCAGACGGCACAGCTGCTGGAGAAGGCGCGACTGGCCTTCGAAAAAGAAGTGCGACAGGACCGGCGCCTCCAGGAGAAGGCGCGTCAGTCTGCGGAGCGCTCGCTGCGGGGGCTGCTGCTCACGCTGGGCTTCCGGGAGGTGCGGTTCGTGGAGACCTTGCCGGTGGGGAGCGCGGGATGACGGAACGGTTGGAGTTGCTCCAGGGAGACATCACGCGCGTCGCGGCGGACGCAATCGTGAACGCGGCGAACTCCGGCCTGTCGGGTGGCGGCGGCGTGGACGGTGCCATCCACCGCGCGGCGGGTCCGGAGCTGGTCGCGGAGTGCCGCACCGTGGGCCGCTGTCCCACCGGAGAGGCCCGCATCACAAAGGGCTACCGGCTGCCCGCGGCCCACGTCATCCACGCGGTGGGTCCTTCGTGGTGGGGCGGGGACCGCGGCGAGGATGAGTTGCTGGCCTCGTGCTACCGGAGCACGTTCGCGCTGATGGAGCAGCACGGGCTGCGCACGGTGGCGTTCCCCGCCATCTCCACGGGCGCCTACGGCTTCCCCATTGAACGGGCCGCGCCCATCGCCCTGCGGGAGATCCGCGCGGCCCTGGCGCGGCGGCCAGAGCTGGAGCGCGTCACCGTGGTCCTCTTCAGCGAGCAGGATTTGAAGGCGTATCAGCGGGCGCTCGGCGCGTAGGTCACGCGCTCCGCAACACATCACCCTCCAGCACGAACGCTCCGGGCACCCCATCCGGCGCGTGCCCCAGCGTGGCGAGCCTCCGCACAGACTCACCATCCGAGTCGCGGCATAGGAGCGCCACCTCGCGCCGGCCCAGGCTCACGCGCAGCGGGCCTCCGCCCGTGGCGGCATCCAGCCTGCGGCGCTGTGCCTTCGTGAGCAGTCGTGCGCCGTCATGCCCGTCGCCGCCCGCCACCGCCCAGATGCCGGAGAACGCCTCCGCCAGCCGCACCTCGCCCTGGTCGATGACGACGGGCCGCACGTCCGCGGGCCGCAGCTCCAGGTTGTGCCACGCCGCCGCGTCCACCGCTTCGAGCGTGAGCCCTGCTTCCTTCAGCGCGGAGGCCGGCAGGTAGCGCACGAACTCCGCGTCCTCCAGGACGTAGAAGACCTCCAGCCCCTCGGGCCCTGGACGGAACAGCGCGCCCTGGGTCCCCGCCACGAAGCCCTGGGGCCGCAGCACCGGGCGCAGCGCGTCCAATGACATCCCCGTGGGCCCCACGCCCGAGGACAATCCGCCCAGCCTCGACGCCAGCGCCTCCACGTGCGCGGTGAGCCCCTGCGTGCCCGGTGCCTCCTGATACGCGGCGTACAGCGAGCCCACGTCCACGCGGCCCACGCCACCCGAGGCCAGCTTCACCAACAGGTCGCGGCCCTGGCGCCGGAACGCCACGCCCGCGCGTCCCAACGCGGCGGTCAGCGCGGCGGTGAACTCCGGGCGCAGCACCTGCTCCTCGGGCGCGGGCGGCGGAGGCAGGTCCGCGGCCTCCAGCTCCGCGCGCAGCAGCTTCGCCTCCGCGTCGAAGGGGTCCCGCTCCACGGCCTCCGCCACGTAGGCGCGGGCGCGCGCACCCTCTCCCTGCCGCAGCGCGAGCACGGCCAGCACCTTGAGGGCCTCCGGGTCGCCGGGGCTCAGGACCAGCGCATCCCGCAGCTCGGCTTCCGCTTCCCGGTGCCGCTCCAGGCCCAGCAGCGCTCGCGCGAGCCCCAGGCGCACCTGGAGGTCCTTGGGGAAATCACGCCGCAGGGCCTGCATCAACGGCAGGGCTTCGCGCTCCGCATCCGCATTGATCAGCGCATGCGCCACGGTGAGACGCAGCGTGGGTCCAGGCGTGCGCGCGGCCTCGTCACGCAGCGCCTCCAGCTCCGCGCCGCTGAGCACTTCACCCGCCTCCACCTTGCGGCGCAGGCGCTCCAGTTCCGCCGGGGAAATCACGCGCGGACTCTACCCCCTCCGACCTCCTCACTTCGATGGATTGAGGCGCGGGACGACAAAGTGAAAAGCCGCCGGAGCTCCAGGCCCGTCAGTGCGTTGTGTCGTGCGTGTCTTCCGGTTCAGAGGACTCCTCCTCTCCCCGGTGCTGGGAGAGGAAGTCGTCCAATGCGCCCACGTCGATGGGCTTGCGGAACACCGCATCCACCTGCGCCAGGCTCGCGCGGTTCTGTCCCCGCACGTCCATGCCGGTGACGATGGCCAGCAGCGCCTGGGGCGTGCGCTGCCGCAGCTCGCGCGCCAGCTCCCAGCCCGTCATCTCCGGCATCACCGCGTCCAGCAGCGCGGCGTCGTAGGGGTGTTTCTCCCAGATGCGCAGGGCCACGTCCGGGCTGTGCGCCACCTGCACGTCGTAGCCCTCCTCGCCCAGCACCTCCGCCATCATCCGCGCGTTGTCCAAATCATCGTCCACCACCAGCACGCGGCGCGCGCGCCCGGGCATGCGCGGCATGCGTCCCGGCGCCTGCGCGGGTGGCTGCGCGGTGGGCTCGGGCGCGCCGGCCGAAACGTCGCGGAAGCGCGGCAGCCGCACGAGGAAGCTCGCGCCCGAGCCGTCGCGCCGGTTCTCCACCGTCAGCTCTCCGCCCCAGCGCTGCACCTGCGTGCGCGCCACCGCCAGGAACAGCGAGAACTGCGGCGCCCCCGGGTCCCTGCGCAGCGGGTCGAACAGGCCCGCCAGTTCATCCTGCGCATAGGGCCTTCCCCCGTCCTCGATGCGCAGGTCCAGCCAGTCCTCCGCCGCCGGACGGGAGCGAATCACCAGCGTGCCGCCGCCCTCCATGCGGTCGCGCGCGGACAGCATCAGGTTGACGATGAGCTCTCGGAAGAAGCCCGCGTCCGCGTTCACGCCCCACGGGAAGCCCAGGTCCAGCTCCGTGTGCACCGGGTGCTCGCGCTGCTCCAATTCGCCCCGGGCCAGCTCCAGCGCCTCGCGCACCGTCTGGTCCACCGGCACGTTGCCCAGGTGCTCCTCGGTGCGCTGCACGTTGAACTCCTGCAGCCGCGCCACCAACTCGCCAATGTTGCGCACCGTCTTGTCCAGCGCGTCGACGTGCTCGGGCTTGTATTCGCGTTGCAACAGCGTGATGCGCAGCCGCAGCACGTTGAGGAAGTTGTTGAGCGCGTGCGCGGCTCCGCTCGCCAGCTGCCCCAGCGCCTGCTGCCGGGTGCGCCTCAGGAGCTGTCCCTGGAGCCTGCGCACCTCGTCGTGCGCGTTCTCCAGGGCCTTGGTCTTCACCGCGGCCTCGGTGCGGTCGCTGAAGGTCTGGATGACGCCCGCCAGGACCTGGTCCTCCTCCCACACCGGCGTGGCGCTCATCTCCAGCGTGGCGTCCCCACCGCCGGGGCGCTCCACCTGCATCATCACGCCGCGCACCGGCCCCTTCTCGCGCAGCGCGCGCAGGAAGGGCATGTCCTGCACCTTGAAGGGCTCGCCCGTGGGGTGCCGCGCGTTGACCTGGGTGAGCACGGGGCCCAGCGAGCCGGTGGCGCGCGCGCCCACCACCGCGCGCATGGGCACGCCCATCAGGCGGCTCACCGGCGGCGAGGCGAAGGACACCGTGCCGTCCGTCTCCGCCAGCAGGATGCCCACCTCCACGTGGTTGAGCACCGACTCCATCACCGCCGCCTCGCGGAAGCGCACCTCCTCCGTCTTGAGCACGCGCGCGTAGGAGGCCTGCGCGGACGCGTCCGCCTCCCACACCAGCTCCGACACCAGCTCCGCCACGTCCGCGTGGATGACGCCTCCGTTGCGGCGCGCATAGACGTAGAGCAGCACCTCCTGGAGCGACTTGAACTCGCGGGTCAGGTCCTCGGGTTCGAAGTTCTGGTCGTACCGGAAGGCCCCGTGCGAACGCACCACCTCCGGCCACAGCCGCACCGCGTCCTCACCGCGGTCCTCGAGCAGCCGGGCAAGCTCGTCCAACAGATAGCGCAGCGGTGCGCGCAGGTCCCGGCCGGGGACCTCCACCTCGTACGTCTCCGCGCGCAGGCGCTTGGACCACAGGCGCGTGATGCGCTCGCCCTCGTCCGAGAGCAGGCCTGACAGCGCGGCGATGGCGGTATCGGAAGATGGCACGCTCAAGGGCGCACGATGCGCACGCTCCAGGCGCCCAGCCACCCGCCCCCCGTCTCTTCGTGGTGCGGCAATGTCAGGCGTTCCACACGAACGCCTCCATCACGGGTCCCGAGCGCCCGCCTGCCCGGCCGCCCTGGCAAAGGCGAGCGGTCGTCCCCACCTTTCCAGGCACGGATGAGCACGAAGGAGCACAGGAAGAACGACCTGGAGCAGCCTGAGATATCTCAGCAGGCCATGGCGCAGCTCTTCCGTGGCGAGCTGAGCCGCTCGGACACGTGGCGCACGCGGCTGGACACGACGACGAACTGGGCGCTCACCACGACGGCGGCGGTCATCTCCTTCGGCTTCGCGTCGCCGGAGAGCTCGCACGTCACGTTCCTGGTGGGCATCTGGATGGTGGTGTCCTTCCTGCTCATCGAGGCGCGGCGCTACCGCTACTACGACCTGTGGAACCGCCGCGTGCGCCTGCTGGAGGACGGCTGGTGGGCGCCGATGCTGCGGCGCGAGCCGGTGGATCCAGACGCGCTGCGGGAGCTGGCGGTGGAGATGTCCCGGCCGCAAATCCAGCTGTCGCTGGTGTCCGCCATCGCGACGCGGCTCAACCGCGCGTACGGGCCCATCCTCATCGTCCTGTTGGTGACCTGGTTCTTCAAGGTCTACAGCCACCCGCGTCCGCCGCGCGACTTCGGGGACTTCGTGGAGCGGGCGCACGTGGCCTGGATTCCGGGGCCGGTGGTGATGGCCGCGCTGCTGTTCCTCACCGTGGCGGCGGCGTACCTCTTCACCGCGTCCTTCTTCATCCGGTCGCCGCTGGGCGAACTGCGCACCCGGCCGCGCGGACGCCGGGCGGCGATGTGGGAGGCCTTCTACCGGCCCTACGCCATCCAGCGCCGCAAGCGCCCGCGGCCCCCGGGCGCGCGCGCCAACGCGCCGCGCCCGCCCGCCCCGTTCGACCACTGACTCAGCCGCCGAGCTGCGCGCCTACCTGCGCCATCAGCGACATCACCCGGGCGCGCGTGGGCGCCTGGAGGTCCGGCCGCAGCGCGATCGCCTGGAGCATCTGGAACACGGGCGTGCCCCCCTCCAGGTGCTGGGCCGCGACCGCCAGCAACGCGGGCTCCTCGCCCGCCGCCAGCCCTCCGGCCACCACCCACGCCCGCAGGTGCTCCAGCGCACCGGCGTCCAGCGGCCGCGTGTTCAGCGCGTCCAGCAGTGCCCGCTGCACGCTCCGGTCCTTCTCCGTCCCCAGCGCGTCCAGCAGGAGCCGCGTGGCCAGCTCCTGCGGAGCCTGGCGCAGCGCATCCGCGGCCGCGGCCCGCACGTCCGGGGACTCCGCGCGCAGGTGCGGCGGCACCACGTCCACCAGCCGCTCCGCCGCCGTCCCCCCCAGCGCGCGCAGCGCGTGCGACCGGTCCTCGTCCCCCGGCGCCTGGGCCACGGCGTTCTCCAGCGTCCGCACCGCCGTTCGCGCCTCCGCCGACTCCGGGTTCAAACGCGAGGACCAGGCCCCCAGCGCGTACGACGTGGCCCGCTCCACCGGGACGTCGTGCTCCGTCCGGGCGCGGTCCAGCAGCCCGTTGAGCATCACCCCCATCTCCGGCTCCGGCTTCGTCACGAACCCCGCGCGCTGCACCATCATCACGTACGCGCCCGTGTGCTCCCGGGCCTCCGGCGCCTGGAGGAGCGTGCGCAGCGTGGCCTGCGCCTGCGGGTGACCCGCGCCCACCAGCAGGTCCAGCATCAACTCGCGCATGCCCGGGTGCGTGCCCGGCTTCAGGAACAGCCGCGTCAACTCCTGGCAGCGCTTCGGCTCCAGTTGCAGCGCCGCGATGGCCCGCCGCGCGAACACGTCCAGCCCCGCGATGGCATCCGGACTGGTGGCGTCCTCCAGCGTCTCCAGCAGCTCGTCCACCGTCATGCCCTCCGCCTGACTGCGCAGCTGTGCCGTCTCCGGGTCCGTGTCGAAGGCGATCTGTGACGGCGTGCGCACCACGAGCTTCTGCTCATCCGAAGGAGGCAGGGGCTGCATCTCGCGCGACTGGTACGTCAGCCGCAGGCGCAGCCGCTTGGACACCAGCGCGCGCCCGTCCGTGCCCAGCGCGTCCAACACCTCGTCCTGGGTGATGGCGACGAGGTGTCCCTCCGCGTCGCGGTCAAAGGTCGTGAGCGATCCCAGCTCCTGCTTCGCCACCGTCGCCGCGCCCGCCGCGCGCAGGCTCTGGTAGCGCGTCCTCCGGCGCGTCAGCCGCGAGGTGTCCCCGGGCTCGAAGGCGAACGTCGACGCCACGTCGCCCGTCTGCGTGGACTCGGTGGCCGTCCACGACGGCTCATCGCGCAGCTCGGAGGGAAACAGCTCCGCGGCCAGCGTCTGCGCGAACTGGCGGAACAGCGGGGGCTCCGCCTCGGAGAAGCGCACGGCCTGGAGCGCGCCGCGAGCATCCAGCTCCAACCAGGCGCTGGCGGTGTCCGGCAGGTGGGCCTGGAGCGCCGCCGCGTCGGGCAGCAGCGCCTGTCCGGAGAGGACGGCCTCATGCCGCGCCAGCCGGCGCAGCGTCAGGCGCAGCCGGGTGCCCGTCGCGCGGGACTCCAACGCCTGGAGCATGAGCTCGCCGTCCAGGTGCAGCACGCCCTCCAGCTCCTGGGCCTTCGCGCCCGGCCCCGGCATGGGCAGCGCCACGCGCGTCAGGTCGTCCCAGACGAGGTGGAAGGTGTGCGCCTCGCCCACGCGCCAGCGGAACAACGGCAGCCGGTGGGAGGACTCGGAGGCCTCCACCGTCGCGGCGGACGAGGACGGATGGGACAGCCAGAAGGGCAACGCCCCCAGGCACACCAGGGCACCCAGGCCAGCCACGCCACGAACGAGGGTCGAGCGACGCATGAAACACTCCAGCGGGAAAAGTCGAAGGAAGAAGGGAACCACTCCCCGGGGCCGTTGGAGGCGGCCCCGGGGTCATGCGGGAGCGCGGCTAGTAGAGCTGCGCGAGCGGCAGGTAGTGCTGGTCGTTGAAGAGCTGCGTGCTGGTGCCGAAGCCCTGCCACGACACGATGGGGAACTCGACCTTCAGGAAGCCCAGCTCCCCGAACAGGGAGAGCCGGCCATCCAGCGAGCGCAGCGTCATGTTGAGGCTGGTCCCCAGGCCCAGGTACAGCGTGTTGGGGTTCGTCGGGTGCGAGGGCGAGCTCAGCGCGACGCCGATGCGGCCCTCCAGCGGCAGGCTGAAGCTCAGGATGGTCAGCGAGCCGCGCACGCCCACCTGGAGGCCCGGGATACCGAAGGCCACCGCCACGAAGCCGTTGGCGGACGCGTAGGGCCCGATGCTGCCCAGCAGGTCCAGCGTGATGAGGTTGCGCGCGCAGTCACGGCCCAGGGCGCCGCCCATCGACGTGGCGATGCCCACCTCCACGGACAGGCCGCCGCTCACCGTCACGGGGATGAACCACACCATGAAGGTGGCGCTCGCCTTGGCCGCGTCCTTGTCCACGAAGGGCTTGCGCTCGATGAAGGTGAAGCGCGCCGGGTAGGACTTGTCGAACGTGAAGACGGACTTGCCGAGCACGCGCGCGCCCAGCTCCACGCGGATGGCGGAGGGCTGCGTGGACGCGCGGCCGGACAGCCAGGCGATCTCCGTGCGCACCGGGCTGAACACGTTCGCGTAGAGGCCCAGCTCGCTGAAGATGGCGGCGTTGGTGTCGCACCAGTTGCCGGTGAACGCGGAGCCGGGCGTGGACAGCTCCCAGCCCGCGCGCAGCGAATAGCCACCGCCGAAGTTGTTGTCACCCGCGTAGCCGCCCGCGGAGAAGTCCTGCGCCTGGCGCTTGGTCATGGTGACCGGGTTCGTGGGCGGCTGCTGATTCGCCGCCTGCTGCGCCAGGTACTCCGCCATGGCCTTGACGTACGCATTCACCAGCGTCGGGTTGAGCGTGTAGTCCTTCTGGTCCAGGCCCTTGATCTTCAGCCGGTCCGCGTTGCGGATGAAGCTCTCCGCGCCGAAGTCGTTGCCGGTGACGGTGAGGCACTGGCGCAGGTCCGCCTCGCGGCGGGGCACCATGACCGCGTCCACCATGGCCTTGTAGCGGCGAGGGCTCCAGTCACACGCCGTGGCCTTGCTGGTGTCGAGGCAGCCCTCGGAGTCCGCCTTCACCAGCGACTCCTCCAGCTGCTTGTCCAGACCGTACAGCTGCTCGGCGACCCTCTCATCCAGCTCCACCGTGCTGAAGTCGCGGCTGCGCAGCATCTCCGACTCGCGCTGCCAGCCGGCGTAGACGGCGTTGCGCCGCTCCAGCAGGGCGGAGAAGGCCTCCTGGCGCTGCTGCGAATCGTTGAGCACGTCGTCGGCGACCTTGCTCAGCGACTTGCTCAGGGCCTGGTGCCACGCGTCCGAGGGCAGCACCGCCTGACGGGCCTCCACGTTGTTCGCCTTCAGCGCCGCCTCGGAGGTGAAGACGTAGCCCTTGGCGCCCTTGGGGTACGGCCCCGGCACGAAGCGGAAGTACGCGTTCTTCTCCACGCGCGTCTTGCCGTCCCAGAGGGGCGCCTGCTTCACCCCGTCCTTGCTGAACAGCGTGCGCTCCGCGATGCCTCCGGAGCCGTAGGCCGCGGTGAACACCGCGCGGAAGTCGTCGCCGAAGCGGCCCGCGTTCTGCTCGAAGCGGCTGAAGTCGTAGTGCTTCTCGTGCACGTACTCCTGGCACGAGCGCTCCAGCACGCCGTTGGCGTCCCACTCATTGCGCTGCTTGTTGTACGCCTGCTCCACCTTGGTGAGGTTCTTGTAGTCCTTGCGCGCCAGCACCTGGCCGCGCTGCACCTGGCCCACGACGGACTCATCCGAACCGGAGAAGAGCGTGTCGAGGACGGCGTTGGGCTGCACGGCCACGGACTCCACGCCGCCGCCCATGCTCTCGGGCAGCAGCGCGGTGCGCTTGGACGCGGTCGTGTAGCGGGCCTTCCACTCGGACTCCATCAGGCCCTGGCAATAGGAGTCGTTCTCCTGGCCGCACGAGGACGCGCGGTAGTCCACGTTGGAGCACTCGGTCAGCGTGGGTTGGGTGCAGGGGGCCGCCAGCGCCTGGGGGGCCGCCAGCGACAGGGTGGACAGCATGGCCCAGCGCACGGGGGGCGGCAGCCGGACAGGGGTTCTGCGCGAACTCATGAAAGCCTCATCTCGGGGAACGCACGGGCCAGCAGGGCCCGGACGCCGTCGCCCATGAGCACGATGCGTGCCGGGCCTCTTCACCCCGCGCGCCAGAGGGAGCAGCGAGGGAGCGCCTGGCGCCGTGAGGACGCGCAGACCACAAACGGCAAGTTCAGCCGTTGCCCCGAAGGCAACGACAGACACTCCGGGCCTGGGGCGCGATACACGTTCGACACATGCGTTGGGCGCACCCTCCGCGGGGGCCGGCCCCCCGCCGTCACGCCCCCGGGCGGGTCAGCCAAGTCCCCCTGCCGGGCGGCCGGACGGACCACCCGGGCTGATGGGGGCCATGCCCAGGGGTGAATCCCGGGTGCTTTCGCCCTTCCGGCCCTCCCGGATTTGTGGTGTGAACCGACCCCATGGCGAACACGCGCATTGTGACGGTCATCAACGGCGACGGCATCGGTCCCGAGGTTTCGGCGGCCACCATCCGCGTCCTGGAAGCCCTCAAGGTCCCCCTGGAGTTCGAGTTCAAGGACGCGGGCACGGAGGTGGTGGCCAAGTTCGGCACCAACCTGCCCCACGAGACGGTGGAGGCCGTGCTCCGCAGCGGCGTGGCGCTCAAGGGCCCCACCGGCACCGTCGTGGGTGGCGGCCTGCCCTCCGCGAACGTGGGCCTGCGCAAGCGGCTGGACCTGTACTCCTCCCTGCGCCCGGTGAAGAGCGTCCCCAACGTCAAGACGCGCTACGAGAACGTCGACCTGGTCGTCGTTCGTGAGAACACCGAGGACCTCTACGCGGGCCTGGAGCACATCGTGGTGCCGGGCGTCGTGGAGGCCATCAAGGTCATCACGGAGAAGGCGTCCACGCGCATCGCCCGCTTCGCCTTCGAGTACGCCAAGAAGAACGGCCGCAAGAAGGTGTCCGCCATCCACAAGGCGAACATCATGAAGCTGTCGGACGGCCTCTTCCTGGACTGCTGCCGCAAGGTCAGCCGCGAGTTCCCGGAGGTCGCGTACGACGAGGTCATCGTCGACAACCTCTGCATGCAGCTGGTGAAGGACCCGACCCGCTTCGACGTGATGGTGCTGGAGAACCTGTACGGCGACATCGTCAGCGACCTGTGCGCGGGCCTGGTGGGCGGCCTGGGCATGGTGCCGGGCGCCAACATCGGCGAGCGCACCGCCGTCTTCGAGGCCGTGCACGGCACCGCCCCGGACATCGCGGGCAAGGGCATCGCGAACCCCACCGCGCTGATGATGTCCGCGGTCATGATGCTGGAGTGGCTGGACCTGCGTGAGGCGTCCCAGCGCATGGCCAACGCCATCCAGAAGGTCTACGGCGGCGAGTCGAAGGTGCGCACCGGCGACCTGGGCGGCAGCGCCACCACGCGCGAGTTCACCGACGCCATCATCGCCGCGCTGTAGTCCAGCGCAGGCGGTGCTTCGAAGGGGGCGGGAGGTTCTCCTCCGGCCCCCTTCCTGTTTTCAGCCGACGATGACCTTGCGCACGCCTCGCGCTTCCAGGAGCGCGGGAAGCCGTTCGCGCTGGTCGCCCTGCAACACCAGCGCGTCCTCCTCCACCACTCCACCGCAGCCCAGGCCGCCCTTGAGCGCCTTGAGCCAGGTGTCCAGCTGGGCGGCGGGCAGCCCCAGCTGCTCCACCACCGTCACCTCCTTGCCGCCCCGGCCCTTGCGCTCCATGCGCACCACGGCGCGCGCGGGGCCCTTGGGCTCCGGCTTCTCCCGGGGCGGGGGCGGAGGCGCTCCCACGGGCAGCGCGTCCCGCTGCGCGGACAGGGCGGCGAAGGGGTTGTTGAAGGGCCCCGGCGGCGGGGCCTCGTCCTTCTTGTCGCGCTTGCCCATGGCGTCCTTCGCGCTCCTGTCCCCTTACGGGTGGGCGTGGCCCTCGTGGCCGGGGGAGCCGGTGCCACGCGAGCGCGGAGGCGGCAGGGCGCTGAAGGCGGGGGCGTCGGGGTTTCCGCTCGCCAGCACCAGCGCGTAGATGAGCGGCGCGAACGGCGGCACCTCACGGCCGTTCACCAGCACCAGCGGCGTGCCCTGGATGTTGAAGCGCATGGCGTACTCGACATCCTGGCGCAGCTTCCCGATGGTCTCCGGCGCAGTCATGCACGCCTCCAGCTGCGGGCGCGCCACGGAGCCGGAGCTGGCGATCTCCATCACCTTGTCGGTGTCCAGGAAGGCCTGCGCGGCGAAGAGCCTCTCGCGCAGCGTCCAGAAGTCCTTGGCGCCCTCCAGGCACACCGTGGCCCGGGCCGCGGCGCAGCGCACGCTGAGCGCGTCCGGACCGCGGTTGGGGATGGCCGGGTTGCACTGGCCGTCCAGCGGGAACTGCCGCGCCTCCACGGACAGCATGCCCTGGGGCGCGTGCTGCTTGATGGCGGCCAGCTCCTCCACCAGCATCTTGCAGTGGGGGCACTTGCTGTCGGTCCACTCCAGCACCTTCACCGGCGCGTCCGCCGGGCCGTAGAGGGCGCGCGACGGATAGGCCGCGAGCTTCGGCGTGGCCGCGCGGTACACGGCGAGCGCATCCGACAGGAACTGGCGCTGGTCCGGCGCCAGGCTGGCGATGAACTCTCCCAGCG
>NZ_RAWR01000015.1:0-73529 GCF_003986945.1 Corallococcus sp. AB018
GGACATGGGAGGATGACCCTTTACGGGACAGGGCGGCTTGACGGAATGTCTGGCCTACAGCGGTGTTGAGCCGGACGCCCGGGAACCCTAGGCTGCCCGCCGCCCAGGCCGACAGAGGGGACATGAACACCGACATTCGCGCGCTCACTGAACGCGTGCAGCAGGAAAGCAGCTTCGTCGAGGTCCTCAACCAGGAGACCGGCAAGGTCATCGTCGGGCAGCGGTACATGCTCGAACGCATCCTCATCGGCCTCTTGTGCAACGGCCACGTCCTCCTGGAGGGCGTGCCCGGACTCGCCAAGACGCTGACCGTGCGCACCGTGGCGGACTCGCTCAGCGCCACCTTCATGCGCGTGCAGTTCACGCCCGACCTGCTGCCGGCGGACCTCGTCGGCACGATGATCTACAACCAGCAGACGGCCGCGTTCACCGTCCGCAAGGGGCCCATCTTCGCGAACATCGTCCTCGCGGACGAAATCAACCGCGCCCCCGCCAAGGTCCAGTCCGCCCTCCTGGAGGCCATGGCCGAGCGCCAGGTCACCATCGGCGACCAGACCTTCGGCCTGCCCTCGCCCTTCCTGGTGCTGGCCACCATGAACCCCATCGAGCAGGAGGGCACCTACCCCCTCCCCGAAGCGCAGGTGGACCGCTTCATGCTCAAGGTGAAGGTGGGCTACCCGACCCGTGATGAAGAAAAGGTCATCATGGACCGGATGTCCGGCGGCTCGTCGCCCAAGGTCCAGCGGGTCATCGCGCTGGAGCACCTGGTGCGCGCCCGCGAACTCGTCCACGCCATCTACATGGACGAGAAGGTGAAGGAGTACATCCTCAACGTGGTGTTCGCCACGCGTGAGCCCGCGCGCTACGGCCTCAAGGACCTGGCGGACTACATCCAGTTCGGGGCCTCACCTCGCGCCACCATCGCGCTCGCGCAGGCGGCCCGCGCGCACGCGTTCCTGCGCCACCGCGGCTTCGTCACCCCGGAGGACGTGAAGGCCATCGCCTTCGACGTGCTCCGCCACCGCATCGCGATGACCTACGAGGCGGAAGCCGAGGAACTCACCCAGGAGAAGATCATCCAGCGCGTCTTCGACCGCGTGGAAGTCCCCTGAGAAGCTCCAGGTAAGAGCGCGCCCGTGCTGCCCAAGGACCTCATCCGCCGCATCCGCAAGTTGGAGATCCGCACCCGCAAGGTGGTCTCCGACATGCTGGCCGGCCAGTACCACTCGGTGTTCAAGGGCCGCGGCATGGCCTTCTCCGAGGTGCGCCAATACCAGCCCGGCGATGAGATCCGCTTCATCGACTGGAACGTCACCGCGCGCATGAACGAGGCCTACATCAAGGTCTTCACCGAGGAGCGCGAGCTCACGGTGATGCTCCTGGTGGACGTGTCTGCCTCCAACGAGTTCGGCTCCAAGGAACGCACCAAGGCGGAGGTCGCCGCGGAGGTGGCCGCGCAGATTGCCTTCAGCGCCATCGCGAACAACGACCGCGTGGGGCTCATCCTCTTCTCGGACCGGGTGGAGAAAGTGGTTCCGCCGCGCAAGGGCCGCACGCACGTGCTGCGGCTCGTGAGCGACATCCTCACCTTCAAGCCGAAGGGCCGCGGCACGGACCTGTCCGCGGGGCTCACGTACCTGACGCAGGTGTCCAAGCGGAAGGCCGTGACGTTCCTCGTGTCGGACTTCATGGCCACGGGCTACGAGAAGCCGCTGCGTCTGGTGGGCCGCCGCCACGACCTGGTGCCGGTGGTCATCGAGGATCCGCTGGAGCAGCGCTTCCCCGCCCACGGCCTGGTGGAGATGGAGGATCCGGAGACGGGCGAGCGCTTCGTGGTGGACACCAGCTCCACCGCCGTGCGCGGCAAGTTCATGCGCGCCATGCAGGCCCAGCGCGACGAGCGCCGCAAGCTGTTCAAGAAGCTGGAGCTGGACCACGTGGAGCTGCGCGCCGGGGATGATCACGGCAAGGCGCTGGCGAACTTCTTCCGCGCGCGGGCCCGGAGGATGGCGGCATGAGACACGCGCTCATCCTCGCGGCCGTCCTCTTCGTCAGCGCGCCAGCCGCATGGGCCCAGGCCCCCGCGCCCAAGGCCCAGGTCCAAGCCGCCCTGGAGACGGTGACGCCCACGGGCGCGTCCGGGCGGGTGGAGCCGGAAGCGGTCCACATCGGCGAACCCTTCACCTACCAGGTGACGCTCACGCACCCCAAGGACCAGCGCTACGAACTGGTGGCGCCCACGGGTGAGAGCGCGGTGGAGCTGCTCCAGCAGACGCGCCAGCGCCAGGACAACGCGAACGACGCGACCACGACGTTCGGCCTGCGCTTCTCCGCGTTCGAGCTGGGTGACGTGCAGCTGCCCGACCTCGCCTTCGACGTGGCGACGCCGGAGGGACCGCGCCGCTTCGTGCTCAAGGGCAAGACGGTGGAGGTGACCTCCACGCTGCCGCCGGACGCGCAGGGGCAGGGCGCGGAGCTGTTCGACTACCAGCCCCCGCAGGAAGTGCCCATCCGCTCCTGGACGCTGCTCTACGCGCTGGCGGTGGCGCTGGCGGTGGCCGTCGCGGCCTGGATGCTGGTGCGCTGGTGGCAGCGCCGGCCCAAGCGCGAGAAGGTGGTTCCGGTGCTGCCGCTGGACGTGCGCGTGCGCCAGTCCCTGGACGCGCTCAAGCGCGAGGACCTGCCCGGCCGCGGCCACGTGAAGGACTTCTACTTCCGCCTCTCCGAAATCGTGCGCGGCTACCTGGGCGAGCGCTACGGCTTCGAGGCCCTGGAGTGCACGTCGTCCGAATTGATGGCGTCCCTGCGCAAGCTGCCCACGCCGGGCCTGCCGGAGGACGCGCTGATGCGCTTCGTCTCCGAGTCGGACATGGTGAAGTACGCCCGCGCCGACGCGTCCCCTGAATCCTGCAATCAGGCGCTGGCCTTCGGCTACGACCTGCTCTCGAAAACGTACGTTCCTCCCGCTCCCCCCAAGCCCGATGCTGCCCCCGGACCTCGCGTTCAATAACCCGGAGGCACTCTGGGCCCTGCTGTTGGCGCCGCTGCTGCTGGCGCTCGCGTTCTGGGAACGCAAGCGTCGCGCCACGCTGCGCTTCTCCGCCGCGCACGTCTTCGCGAAGGGCGGCCGGGGCTTCCGCACGTACCTGCTGCCGCTCTTGCCCCTCCTGCGCGTGGCGGCGCTGGTGGCGGCGGTGGTGGCCATCGCCCGGCCGCAGTCGCGCGACTCGCGCGTGCGCGACCTGTCGGTGGAGGGCATCGACATCGTGGTGGCGCTGGACCTGTCCACGTCCATGGAGGCCGGTGACTTCCGTCCGCAGAACCGCCTCAACGTGGCGAAGGAAGTGCTGACCGAGTTCATCTCCGGCCGCGTGAACGACCGCCTGGGCCTGGTGGTGTTCTCCGGCGCCGCATACACGCAGTCCCCGCTGACGCTGGACTACGGCGTGCTGAAGGAAGTGCTCAAGCAGCTGCGCACCCGCGTGTTGGAGGACGGCACGGCCATTGGTGACGCCATCGCCACGTCGCTCAACCGCCTGCGCGACTCCGACGCGAAGAGCCGCGTGGTGGTGCTGATCACGGACGGTGACAACAACGCCGGGAAAATCTCCCCGCTGGACGCGGCGAACATGGCCGCGTCGCTCCACATCCCCATCTACACCATCCTGGTAGGCAAGGGCGGCAAGGTGCCCTTCCCCCAGGGCACGGACCTGTTCGGCAACACCGTGTGGCGCGAGACGGAGATCCCCATCAACCCGGAGCTGATGCAGGACATCGCGGACCGCACCGGCGGCGAGTACTACCGCGCCACCGACCCTGAAGGCCTCAAGCGGGGTCTGCAGAAGGTGCTGGACGCGCTGGAGCGCTCGAAGCTGATGGAGGGCGGCGCCAGCGCCACCTACAAGGAGAACTTCCACCCGTTCCTGCTGGTGGCCTTCGGGCTCGCCGCGCTGGAGCTGCTGCTGCGCGCCACCATCCTGCGGGTGTTCCCATGATGCCCACGATGGAGGCCTGGCGCTTCACGCTCCTGGGTTACCAGGTGGGCCTGGCGCAGCCGCTGTACCTGGGGCTGCTGCTGGTGGGTCTGCTGTTGGGGGTGCTCGCGCTGCTCAAGGCGCTGGGCCGCAGGACGCGGCTGTCGGCGCTCATCGCGGAGCGCCACGTGACGGCGCTCGCGCCCGGCGTGTCCGTGTGGCGGCCGGCGGTGCAGGGCGGCCTGTACGGGCTGGGGCTGATGTTGTTCGGGCTCGCGCTCGCGCAGCCCCAGTGCGGCACGAAGAGCGAACTGACGAAGCGCCGGGGCATCGACGTGGTGGTGGCGCTGGATGCGTCCAAGTCCATGCTCGCGCGTGACGTGCAGCCCAGCCGGTTGGACCGCGCGCGGCTGGAGCTCAACACGCTGCTGGATGAGCTGAAGGGCGACCGCGCGGGCCTGGTGGTGTTCGCGGGCGATGCGTTCGTGCAGTCGCCGCTCACGTCGGACTATTCGGCGGTGAAGTTGTTCCTGCGCGCGGTGGAGCCGGACGCGATGCCCCAGGGCGGCACGAACGTGGGCGCGGCGCTGCGGCTGGCCAAGCAGGTGCTGGACAACGCGGACCGGGGCTCCAAGGAGCGCGTGGTGGTGCTGCTGTCGGATGGCGAGGACCTCACGGGCGACGTGCGCGAGGCCACGGAGGCGCTCAAGGACGCGCGTGTCCAGGTGCTCGCGGTGGGCGTGGGTTCGGACTCCGGTGAGCCCATCCCCGTCTACGACCGGCGCGGCGAGTTCGTGGACTACAAGAAGGACTCCAACGGCGACACGGTCATCACGCGCCTGGACCGCGCGGGCCTCACGGCCATCGCGGACGCCACGGGTGGCGCCTTCTTCTACCAGCCCAACGGCGTGGCCATGGGACAGGTGGTGGAGCGCATCGACCAGTTGCAGAAGAGCGAGCTGGAGAGCCGCGTGACGGTCCGCTACGACGAGCGCTTCCAGTGGTTCGCCGTCCCCGGCCTGGTGTTGCTGGTGTTGGGCATGGCGCTCATCCCTTCGCGCCGGAGGGCCGCATGAGCACGCAACCGATGCGGCGGCGCGCGGCGCGAGCGATGGCGGTGGGCCTGGCGGGACTGCTGGCGCTGCCTTCGCCCGCGTGGGCGGTGGGGCCGCTGGAGAAGGACCACCCGCTGGTGCAGCGCGGGCGCGAGGCCTACTCGGCCGGACGCTACGAGGACGCGCTCCGGGACTTCGAGGCCGCGAAGAAGGAGCGGCCCAATGATCCGACGGTGGAGTTCAACCGCGCGGACGCGCTGGCGAAGCTGGGCCGCTCGGCGGAAGCGCGCGAGGCCTTCAAGCAGGTGGCGGAGTCCTCGCGCCAGCCCGACCTGGCGCAGAAGAGCTGGTACAACCTGGGCAACCTCGCGGCCACGGCGGGTGACCGCTCGGAGGCGCTCAAGTCCTACCGCAAGGCGCTCACGTTGGATCCCACGGATCCGCAGGCCCGGCACAACTACGAGGTGGTGCTGCGCGACCTGCCTCCGCCCCAGAACGGCCCGGATGGCGGCACCGACGGAGGCCAGGACGGCGGCAACGACGGCGGACGTCCGGACGCGGGCGAGGACGGCGGCCAGAAGGGTGACGGCGGCACGCCGCAGGACGGAGGCCAGGACGGCGGTTCGGATGGCGGCGCCGACGGTGGGGTGGATGGCGGGGCTGACGGAGGCCAGGACGGCGGCGGGCAGGATGGTGGTCAGGACGGCGGCGCGGACGGCGGCGGCGGCGATGCCGGGCCCGGTGACGGGGGTTCGGATGGGGGGCAGGACGGCGGCGGCGATGGCGGTCCCAGCGACGGCGGCGGAGATGGTGGCCAGGGCGACGGAGGCCAGGACGAGGGCGAAGGCGACTCGCGCGATGGCGGCGCGGACGGCGGCAGCGAGAGCGAGGAGGAGACGGAATCCAACCCGCGCGACGGCGGAAGTTCGCCGGGCGACGTCGACCGGCAGGAGGCCGAGCGCCTGCTGGATGCGATGAAGCAGAACGAGAAGAATCTCCAGCTCTGGCGTTTCCAGCAGAAGAAGAAGCAGAGGAAGCCCAATGAGAAGGACTGGTAGCGGACGCACGGCGCTGCTCGCCGTGCTCGCCCTCCTGGCCACTGCGCCGGCGTGGGCGGCGGACATCGAGTTCTACCAGACGGTGGACCGCACCGAGGTGGGCACCGACGACACCTTCAAGCTCACCGTGGTGATGGTGGACGCGCCGTCCAACGCCCAGGTGCGCCTGCCCGCGTCCAACGACTTCGAGGTGCTCTCTTCGTCGCGCGGCAGCCAGCGCTCCATCTCGTTGTCCGGAGGCGGCCCCGCCGTCATCCAGGACATCACCCGCCACGAGCTGCTGATGCGCCCGCTGCGCGCGGGCAAGCTCACCATTCCGCCCTCCACGCTCACCGCGGGAGGCCGCACGTACCGCACGGACGCCGTGCCGTTGACCGTGCGCGAAGGCCGCGTGGGCAACGCGCCCCAGGCGCAGCAGGGCGGCAGGCAGCAGCTACCGGATCCGTTCCGCAACTTCCGCAACATGCCGGACCCGTTCGGGGACGACGACTCGGACACTCGGGACGACGAACCGGTGATTCCGCGCGGGGACTCGGACCTGTTCCTGCGCGCGAGCCTGGACCGCGACGACCTCTACGTGGGCGAGCAGGCCACGCTGTCGCTCTACATCTACTCGCGCGTGGACCTGTCCAGCGTGGACGCGGTGACGATGCCCAAGCTGGAGGGCTTCTGGACCGAAGAGGTGGAGAGCCCCACGCAGCTCACGGGCGAGCAGAAGGTGGTGGACGGTATCCCTTACCGCGCCTACCTGCTGCGCCGCCGCGCGCTGTTCCCGGTGAAGTCCGGCACGCTGCTGATCACCCCGGCGGAGGCGGACATCACCACGGGCTTCCTCTTCGCGGGCCACCGCGTGCACCGCGTCTCCAACGGCCTGAAGGTGAAGGTGCGGCCCCTGCCGAACGGCGCGCCGCCGAACATGTCCAACGCGAACGTGGGCTCGTGGCGCATGTCGCTGGACGTGTCGCAGACGCGCGTGGAGCTGGGGCAGCCCATCACGGTGAAGGTCATCCTGGAGGGGCAGGGCAACGTGAAGAACGTCACCCCGCCGAAGCTCACCGGCCCGGCCTCGCTGAAAATCTATGAGCCCACGACGACGGACCGGCTCACGCCCAACCGCAACCGCATCCAGGGCCGCCGCGTGGTGGAGTACCTGGTGATGCCGCAGCGCACGGGCACCTTCACGCTGCCGGAGCTGCGCTTCCCGTACTTCGACCCGTCGCGGCGTCAGTACGAGACGGCGCGCACGGACCCCGTGACCATCACCGTGGAGGCGGGAGCGGGCGGGGTGTCCTCGCTGCCGTCGACGATGACGCCCTCCCAGATGGCGGACGCGGCCAACGAGCAGAAGAACGTGCTCACCACCGGGGGACTGCGTCCTGTGCGCGCTCGGGCCCACTTCGTGGAGCCGTCGCAGCCCGTGTGGACGCGGCCCTTCTTCGTCGCGGGTGTGCTGGCGCCGTTGGGCCTGCTGGCGGGCGTGGCGTTCATGGGCGGCATGCGCGGCCGGCTGGCCACGCGCTCCGAGGCGGGCCGGGGCCGTCAGCAGGCGAAGGCCGCGCGCAAGAGGCTGGCGGAGGCGGAGAAGCTCAAGGCTGGCTCGGACTCGGGCGCGTTCTACGTGGAGGTGGAGCGGGCGATGGTGGGCTTCCTGGAGGCCCAGCTGGGCTTCCCCGTGGGCGGGCTGACGCGCGAGGCGCTCGGGGAGAAGCTGGCGGCGGCGGGCGTGGACGCGGAGCGGCGCTCGCGAGTGCACTTCGTGCTGGAGGCCTGCGACCTGGGACGCTACGGCGGCGGGGTGGACCCGGGTGAGCGGCGCAAGGTGCTGGCGACCGCGGCGGCGGTGATGGAAGGCTGGGCGTGATGAGCGACGCGGCGACGCAGGGCTACTACACCGCCGAGGAAGCAGAGGCCGTCTTCCAGCAGGCCAACGACGCGTATGGCCGCGAGGACTACGCCAACGCGCAGGCCCAGTACGAGAAGCTCATCGCCCACGGCTTCGGCGGACCGGACGTGCTCTACAACCTGGGCACCACGCACCTGGCCCGCGGCGACCTGGGCCGCGCGGTACTGTCGCTGGAGCAGGCCCGGAAGCAGGGCGGACGCGCCGAGGACCTGGAGGCCAACCTGGCCCTGGCGAGGGCGCGGCAGGTGGACAAGGTCGTGGGCGCCTCCGCGGACGAGGCCTTCCTCCCCCGGCTGGCGGCGGCGACGGATGGCGCGGCCGTGGCCTGGGTCTTCTTCGTCGCGTGGCTGGTGGGCTTCGCGCTGCTGCTCTTCCGGCGCGCCTTCCCCTCGATGCGGCGCACGGCGGTGGCGGTGGTGGCGGGCCTCTGCCTCACGGCGGCGGTGCCGGCGGCGCTGCTCCTGGGCGCGCACATCTGGGTCCACCAGAACGTGCATGAGGCCGTGGTGCTGGCGCCCACGCTGGTGGCGCGGGAGCTGCCTCGCTCGGAAGGGCGCTCCCTCTTCGAGGTGCACGCCGGCCTGAAGGTGCAGCTCCTGGATGAGACGGGGAAGTACGTCCGCATCCGCCTGCCCAACGGCCTGGAGGGCTGGGCCGAGCGCGACGGCGTGGCCGAAATCTAGGCGGGGCCGGAGCGACCCCGCCCGCGTGGAAAACCGGCGGGGGACCGCTTTCGTACAGAGGGGCTACCGGGAGGTGTCGCTTCGCTGGACGTCGCCAGGGCAATGGCCTACGAGGGGCCCCGAGGAAACATGGCTGGCAACGCGCAAGCGCCCTTCCACATCCTGCTCGTTGAGGACGAGCCCGTCATCCGCGAGCTGGTTCGCTCCATGTTGAGCGACGGCGCGGTGGACGTGGTTTGCGCGGCCAATGGCATCGAGGGCCTGAAGCTGGCCCGCGACCGCGACTTCCACCTCATCCTGATGGACGTGGTGCTGCCGCAGCTGGACGGCGTCTCCGTGTGCCGCATCCTGAAGAGCGACCCGGCCACGGCGAAGGTGCCGCTCTACATGCTCACCGCGAAGGCGAAGAAGGCGGACGTGGCGAGCGCGACGCAGGCGGGCGCGGACGGCTACATCCACAAGCCCTTCCGCGGCGCGGAGCTGATGGACCTGGTGGAGCGTCTGCGCACGGCCCGTTCGGCCGCGGACTGACGCTCCTCCGCAAGGCCCTTACGGCAGGTGAGGGTGGAGGAAGCGGGCCAGGGCGATGAGGTCGTCCCAGTCCAGCTCGCCAAACTCCAGCGCGACGCCGTCCACTTCCCGGCGGCGGATGGTGCACATGGTGACGAGCTCCCGGTCGCCCGGCAGCGGCAGGGCGATGGTGAGCGCGCGCTGCGAGTCCGCTGGGTGGGCCTGGAGGAACAGGCCGTTCATGGAGATGTCGCGCGCCTGAGCCGTCACGGTGCGGCCCGACAAGAGCACCTTCACCTGGAGCCGGGCTTCGACGCGCGGGTGGTAGCGCTCGCGCTCGTTCGGACGGGGACCGTTGGAGGGGTTCATCATCGGGTGCTCACCTTCGGGTGCGACAGGACGCGACAACTGTGATGCAGGTTGGAGCGGTGGCAAGTTTTCGGGTTTTCGCCCGCCGTCCCGCGCCGTGGACGTAGCGCGCGCGCCGCGGAGACGCCTGGCACGGAGGTGACGGAGCGCGCCCCTGTCGTTTCAAGGGGTTGGCCCCTGGCACGGACGGTGGAAGGCAACCCCGGCGAATCCCTGCCGGAGGCACCCCTTGGAAGACCGTCGCATCCCGTCGTTGAGCATCGCCCCGTCCATCGCGCGCCAGACGCCGAAGACGGAGTTCGGCCCCACGCTGGCGCGAGCGGCGCGCGAAGTGGTGCGTACGGGCGCGGGGCTCGTGGGCGGCATGTTGCCGTCAGGTCCCATCTCCAGCGCGGTGGTGTCCACGCTGAGCGGCACGGTGTCCGCGGCGGTGCCGGCTGAAGCGGTGTCGTCGGTGCCGGCGGCGGGCGGTGCCTCCGCGATGTCGGCGCGCGCGAGCACGGCGGGGACGACGGCTTCGACGGGGAGCGCGGCGACGGGGCAGGGGGACGCGTGGGACCTGCTGGAGGCGCAGAAGCTGATGGCCTCGGACGGCCAGAAGTTCAACATGGCCTATGTGGCTCTCCAGAACGAGATGCAGAAGGAGAGCCGCGAGCACAACGCCATCTCCAACATCATGAAGGTCCGCCACGACTCGGCGAAGGCCGCCATCAACAACATCCGCTGAGGCGCGTTCGCGATGGCCATCGACAAGTTGGGAGCCGTGGGCGGTGCGGGCCCTTCGCCCGCGGTGGAGTCCAGCAGGGAGACGTTCGGCAAGGTGCTGGAGGGCGCGCGTACGCCCCAGTCGCGCCCCGTGCCGGTGACGACGGAGGGGCCGCCGAAGCCGGTGCGCACACCCTCTGAGGCCACCGCCGGCGCGTCGCGTGCGGACGGCGTGGAGCGGGCGAAAGCGGGCTGCGCGGAGGTGAAGCCGGGGGCCCGAGTGGATTCGGCCCAGGCCGCGCGCAGTCAGCAAGCGGTGGAGGTGTTGGACCGCGTGGGGCAGGCGCAGCAGCGGCTGGACCACATCCTGAAGCTCGCCGAGTCCGGCCGCACGTTCAGTCCCTCGGAGTTGCTCGCGCTCCAGGCCCATGTCTACCGCGCCAGTCAGGAGCTCGATCTCGCCGGCAAGGTCGTCGAGAAGGCCACCGGCGGCGTCAAACAGGTCCTCCAGACCCAGGTTTGAGGAGTCCTTCCTTCCATGCGTTCCGCTCCCCTTCGTTGTCTCTGTTTCCTCCTGCTCCTGGGCGCCTCGGCGTGCCGGGAGCGCATCCAGCACGGCCTCGACGAGCGTCAGGCCAACGAACTGCAGACAGTGCTCGTCGAGCGGGGGCTCGACGCGCGCAAGGTGCCCGAGCCGGGCAAGAAACCCACCTGGGCCATCGAGGTGACGGACGCGCAGTCGTCGGATGCGGTGCGCATCCTGGCGGAGCTGGGGTTGCCCCGGCTCGCGGCGGAGACGGGCTGCGACGTGTTTGGCGGAAGCGGGCTCGTGCGCTCGCCGCTGGAGGAGCAGGTCTGCCGCGTCCGGGGAATGGAGCGGGAGTTGGAGAGGACGCTCCAGACGGTGGACGGAGTGCTGCTGGCGCGAGTGCACCTGGTGGTCCCGCCGCCGCCGAGGCCAGGACAGGCTCCCGCGCCCTCTAAGGCCTCGGCCATGCTGCGCACGGCGCCCGGTGGGGCGACGCGCGTGCGCAAGTCGGCGGACATGCTGCGTGAGCTCATCGCGGGAGGTGTGGAGGGGCTGTCACCGGAGGCGGTATCGCTGCTGGTGGACGAGGTGACGACGCACGTGGAGGCGCCGGCCCCGAAGGGAGGACCCGTCCCGCTGCGGCTGCGGGTGGTGCTCGCCCTGCTGGGCGTGCTGGTGACGGGCCTGTCCGGAGCGCTCGTCTGGACGACGCTGCGCTGGAGGCACTACCGGGCCCTGGCGGAGCAGCCCCCCGCGGCGCCTCCTGTACCGCCCACGCCCGCGCGGCCTGTGGTGACCCCGGGCTCCACGCGCAAGCTGGCCTGAGCACGCCATGGACGTCACACGCGTGGGGCGGGTGCTACGAAAGGCCCGGAAGCTCCTGCCCGCGAGGAAGGAAGCACCGCGGGCCCCGGTGGCGGAGGTCACGCTGCCTGCGTTGTCCCTGCCCCTGGAACGCATCGCGCTGGTCGTCTGTGTCCTGGCGCGGGAGCGTGCCGCGGAGCTGCTGGGAGGACTGGTGGATGCCGAAGCGGGCAGGGCGCTGCGCCACCTGGAGCGCTTCGTAGCCATGCCCTCCGCCCAGCGGCAGGCGAAAGTGTCGGTGGAGTTCGGCGAGCGGGCGGACGGCGCGAACCGGTTGGCGCTCTTCCTGGAGACAGCTCCCGAAGCCCTGCGCCAGGAATCCTTGCGCGGGCTTCCGCCGTACCACCGCAGCCGGTTTCCCCAGTGGGAGGGGACCGCACCGCGAGCGGATGCCGCTCCGGCCCTGACCGCCCTGGCGGAGCGGCGCATCCGCGAAGCCCTGCGCTGAGCGTCCTCGGGCGTGGAGGGCCATCCCGAAGAAGGACCTCCATCCTCTGCCAACACCCTGATTCCACGAGGCGGCCACCTGGTCATGGCCGTGCACAGGGGACGTGTGTCCCATCGCCGTCCCGGAGTTCCGGATGCAAACGAATCCAGTCAGGTCCCCCAGCGCATCGAAGAAGCCCATGCGTCCGTTCCGCCCGGGAGCACGCCGGCTGACGCGAGCCCACCTGGTGCTGGGACAGCGGCCCCAGGTGGGACGGTGGGGCGCGGAGCTCCTGCGTGACGTGGGCGCGGCGCTGTCGCGGGACCTGGTCGCGGCGGTCAATGTGGAGGGGCACCTGGTGCCGGCGGCGGTCCATCCGGAGCGCGAGCTGGCGATGGGAATGGTGTTCGCGCTGGTGGAGCTGTCCGCGGTGGGGGGCACCGCCATCGTGGAGCTGGAGGTGCCGCTGGTCTTCGCGGCGCTGGCGAGGCTGGCGGGGACGGGACCGCGGCCGGCTCCCGTGGCGGAGCTGACCCGGTTGGAAGAGTCCACGCTGGTGTACCTGCTGCTGTCCGCCCTGGCCGCGATGCGCGGGCAAGGCGAATGGGTGCGACGGCTGGGACCTCGTTTGTCCGCGGTGTCGATGCGGCGCGGTGACGTGCTGACGCGAATCGACCCGAGACAGCCCTACGTGGCGGTGTTGCTGACGGCGACAGTGGAGGGCGCGACGGTGGGAGGCCGGGTGCTCCTGCCCTCCCGTGCCGTGCAGACCGCGTTCCAGGAACTGCCTACGGAGTCAGGAGGCGCGGTGGCGCCCCAGGTGCTGGCGGCATCGGTCCCCGCGCGCTGCCTCATGGGGCGCAGTCCACTGCAGGCCTCGGCGGTGGATGCGCTGTCCGCGGGAGACGTCGTGCTCTTCGATGGCGTGCGCCTCCGGGATGGCCGGGTGGAGGGACAGGGACAGCTGATCACCCGGGGCTTCTCGCTCCGGGGCGAGTTTCTCGCGGAAGGCTTTTCGACAGGGAGCGTGCACTCGCGCGCGGCCCGACAGGAGTCGGACATGGTGGCGACGAACAAGCGGAGCGAGGCGATGCCGCCGCTCCCTGTGGATGTGGAGATCGAGCTGACGCGGTTGATGTTGCCCCTGGCGGAGTTGGCCGCGCTGAAGCCGGGCACGTTGCTGCCCCTGCACGTGAACGCGAGCAGCCCCGTGCTGCTGCGCGTGGGTGACCGCGTGGTTGCGCGTGCGGAGTTGGTGGAGATCGAAGGCGAAGTGGGCGCCCGCATCCTGGCGTTGCTGCCGTGAGCACACCCGTGAACACGCTGCTGTCCTCGTTCTCCCCACGCGGCAGGTTGCTGTTCGCGTCAGCCCTGCTCGTGGGGCTGGCGACGCTCGCGCCCTTGGGAGGCCTGTCGCTGGTGGGCACCTCGCGTCTGTTGATTGGCGCGATGGCGCTGGCCGGACTGGGCTGGGTGTTGCTCCGCAAGGGAGGCATGGCTGCGCGTGCTGCTGCGGCCGCTCCGGAGCCCCTGAGCATCGTCTCGCGGACGGGGCTTTCCCAGCGCTGTGGCCTCGCGCTCGTGGAGGCGGATGGAAGGCGCTACCTCGTGGCCTACGGCGACACCTTCGCGGAGATCCATGAGCCCCGGGCCATGGCGGTCCTGCCCGGCGCCACGCCCGGTCCTACGGTGAAGCCCCGGTTCGACCTGGAGCCGACGGTGCTCTTTCCTCGCGCGCGACAGACACAGACGGCGTGTGGCGCACTCCGGAAGCGGGGTGGGGGATGAAGGCCCTCGGATTGGGATGCGGAGTACTCCTGCCCGCGAGCGCGTTCGCCGCGGAGCAGTCCCTGTCGCAGGCCTCCTATGCCGGCAGTCCGCTGGCGATGATGGGGATGCTCGCGCTCTTGTCGCTGCTGCCGTTCGCGGTGCTGATGCTAACGAGCTTCTCGAAGATCGCCGTGGTGCTTTCCCTGGCCCGCTCGGCGATGGGCACGCAGCAGGCACCGCCGACGCTGGTGCTCACGGGGCTCGCGGTGGTGCTGACGGGGCACATCATGGCGCCGGTGATGGAGCGCATGTACGACGCGGGGCAGGCGGCGTACGACGAGGTGCATTCCGGAGCGCAGATCCTCACCGCCGCGAAGCAGGTGACGGAGCCCCTGCGCGCCTTCCTCATGAAGCATGGCGGTCCGGAAGAACGGGCCCGCTTCGTGGACCTGGCTCGCGAGCTGCGTCCTCCCGAGGAAGCCGAGCAGGTGCAGGAGACGGACCTGTTCGTCGTCATCCCGGCCTTCGTCATCACCGAGCTGAAGGAAGCCTTCCAGATTGGCTTCATCGTCTTCTTGCCCTTCCTGGTGCTCGACATGGTCATCGCCAACGTATTGCTCGCGTTGGGCATGCAGACGTTGTCGCCGGGCCAGGTGAGCCTGCCCTTCAAGATCCTCCTCTTCGTCGCCGTGGATGGCTGGGCCCTGCTCGCGCGGGGACTCATCCTCGGCTACCGGTGACGCCATGAGCCAGGACGTCCTGCTCACCCTGGGGCGTGAGGCCCTGCTGTTGATGGTGCTCGCCTCGCTGCCGCCCATCGGCGCGAGCCTGCTGGTGGGCTTTCTGATGAGCCTCTTCCAGGCAACGACCCAGTTGCAGGAGAGCACGCTGTCGGTGGTGCCCAAGCTGTGCGCCGCGGTGTTGTCCCTGGTGCTCGCGGGGCCGTGGATCGCCGGACAGCTCACGCGCTTCACCCAGCACCTCCTCATGCTCATCGCGGAGGTGGCGCTGTGAATCCGGACGCGCTGGGCGAACAGCTCCTCGCCCTGGGACCGCACGTGGTCGCGGTGGCGCTGTGCGCGGCGAGGCTCGTGCCCATCGCGTTCCTCTGCCCATTGCTGGGAGGCCAGGCCGCGCCGACGACGGTCCGGCTGGGATTGGTGCTCGCGCTCTCGCTCTTCCTGCACGTCGAGGCGGGCGTTGAGTTCAGCGGCACGGTGGAGACGCCGGTGGTGATGGCGGCGCTCGTGGTGCGAGAGCTGGCCTACGGTGTCTCCGTGGGGCTCGTGGCCGCGCTGCCCTTCGATGCGGCGAGGATGGGTGGCCGGTTCATCGACCTGTTCCGGGGAACCTCCGCGGAGGCGAGCCTGCCGCAGGCCGGAAGCCGTGAGTCCGCCACGGGCGACGCGCTGTACCACCTGCTTGTGGCGAGAGTGGTGTCGGGAGCGCTGTTCCCCGTGGTGCTCTCCTCCCTGCTGCGCGGCTTCGGCGTGGTTCAACTGGGGGCCTTCGTGCCCACGGAGGCTTCGGCCCTGCACGTGGTGGTGATGGTGGGCGGTGCCATGGCCACGGGACTCGCGGTGGGCGCCCCGGTGGCGGCTGCATCGCTCGCGGTGGACTGCTTCCTGGGCATGGCATCGAGGGCCGCGGCCCAGGTGAACCTCCAGGAGCTGGGGGCTCCGCTGCGCATCCTCGGAGGTGGCGCGCTGCTGTGGCTGGGCGTGGGCCTGCTGTGTGAGCGGCTGCTCGCGGGCATGGCGTCGACGGAGGGCGCGCTGGCACTGCTGGGCGAGGTCTCCCGATGAGCGGCGAGAAGACGGAGCAGCCCACCGCGAAACGGATGCGGGAGGCCCGGCGCAAGGGCCAGCTTCCGCGCAGCCGGATGTTGACCTCCAGCGCGACGACGCTGGGCGGGCTGCTGGGCTTCATCGCGTTCGCGCCAGATGGCTTTGCTCGGCTGAGGGACTGGACCGGGCGGTTGATGCTGGAACAGACCGCCGCTGGCGCTTGGGAGGAGGGGGCCTGGGTCGCCGCCCGGCTGTGCGGCCCTGCCTTGGGCGGAGCGCTTGCGGCCTCGCTGGCGGTCTCCGTGGCCACCGTGGGCTTCGAACTGGACGCTCGCCATGCCGCGCCGAAGCTCGAGCGCATCAACCCCGCCGCGGGCCTCAAGCGCCTCTTCAGCGTCCGGCCATGGGTCGAGCTGGGCAAGGCGCTGCTCGTGGCCGCACTGCTGGGCCTCATCGTCTGGAACGAGGTGGATGCGGTCGGCCCCGATGCCTTGCGGACCGCGTGGCTCGAAGGAACCCGGGGAATGGAGTTCCTGCTCGGCCGGCTGGCGGCGCTGCTGACGCGACTGGCGTGGGTGGTGCTGGGGTGCGGTGTCGTGGACTACGCGCTCGCCCGTCGCAGTCACCGGCGCGAGCTGATGATGACCCGCGAAGAGGTCAAACGGGAGCACAAGGAGAGCGAGGGCGACCCGCGTCACAAGGGACAGCGGCGCGCCCTGCACCGCCAACTGGCGCAGGGCGGTCCGGCACGTGGAGTGCAGAAGGCCACCGCAGTGATCGTCAACCCCACGCACATCGCGGTCGCGCTCCGTTACGACGCGGGCGAATGCGACGCGCCCTACCTCGTGGCGAAGGGCCGCGAACAGGACGCGCTCGCGCTCAAGGAGGAGGCGCGCCGGCAGGGCATCCCCGTACTTCGGGACGTGCCACTGGCCCGCAGCCTCATCCACTTCGACGTAGGGGAGTCCATCCCCGAAGAGCTGTACCAGGCGGCGGCCGTCGTGTTGCGGACCGCGATGGAGCTTCGCGAGCCGGACGACCGTCCACGGAGACAGACGTGATGCCCCCTTTCCTGAAGGTCTTGTTGAAGGCCCGTCAGTCCTCGGAAGTCGTGCTCGCGGTGGCGATGGCGGCGGTGCTGGGGGCGCTCATCATCCCGCTGCCAGCGTGGCTCCTCGACATGGGGCTCGCGGTGAATCTGGCCGCGGCGGTGGCACTGCTGGTCGCCGCGCTGAACGCGAAGGACGCGCTGCGGGTGACGTCGTTCCCCACGTTGCTGCTCTTCACCACGCTGTTCAGGTTGTCGCTCAACGTGTCGTCCACCCGGCTGGCGCTCTCCGAGGGCCATGCGGGCGAGGTCATCCAGGCCTTCGGCGAGTTCGTGGTGCGAGGCGACTACGTGGTGGGCGCGGTGGTGTTCGCCATCCTCACGCTGGTTCAGTTGCTGGTGGTGACCAAGGGCGCGGAGCGGGTCGCGGAGGTGTCCGCCCGATTCACGCTGGACGCCATGCCCGGCAAGCAGATGTCCATCGACGCGGACCTGCGCGCGGGTGCCATCGACCAGACCCAGGCCCGGCGCAGGCGGCGCGATCTGGAGCGCGAGTCCCAGATGTTCGGCGCCATGGACGGCGCGATGAAGTTCGTGAAGGGGGACGTCATCGCGGGGCTGGTCATCGTCGCGGTGAACCTGCTGGGCGGCACCCTCATCGGCGTGTTGCAGAACGGCCAGTCCTTCTCCGAGGCCGCCGCCACCTTCGCCCTCATCGCCATCGGCGACGGGCTCGTGTCCCAGGTGCCCTCGCTGTGCATCGCGGTGGCCGCGGGCCTCGTCGTCACACGGGTGGCGTCGGAGAAGGAAGAGGACTCGCTCGGGGCGGAGATCGGCTCCCAGTTCTTCGGCGACTTCCGCACCTTGCTCACCGTCGCGGGCCTGTGTGTCGCGCTGGCCTTGATGCCGGGCATGCCGCACCTGACCTTCCTCTCGCTGGCGGCAGGCCTCGGCGGGCTCGGGTATGCGCTGCGGCGCAAGGGGCAGGCGCCGGAGAAGTCACCCTCGAAGGATGGCGCCTCCTCGGAAGCCGCGGTGCCCGCTGGAGCCGCGGGCAAGCCGCCGGAGAGCGCGAAGGCACCCGTCGGGGTGACGCCGCTCACGTTGGACCTGTCCGCGCAGCTGACACCGCTCGCGGAGGCCGATGGAGGCGCCTTCGTGCACTCCGTGCTGAACGCCGTGCGTGACGAGCTGTTCTTCGAACTGGGCGTGCGCATCCCCGGCATCCGGGTGCGGACCCATGCCGCCTACCTGGGCCCGGGCGAGTACCGCATCCTCCTGGACGAAGTGCCCGCCGGTGGCGGCGTGGTGCAGCCCGGCGCCCTGTACGCGCTCGTTCCTCCCGGCGAGCTGGCCTTCCTGGAGGTCCAGGCGGAAGCGGCGGTGGAGCCCTCCAGCGGGCGCCCCATCAGCCGCGTGGGGGAGGGGGCCCGCTCCCGGTTGGAGCTGGCCCAGGTGCCGGTGCGCAAGCCCTCGGAGCTCATCGCGGACCACCTGCGGGCCGTGCTGCGCCTGCGCGCCGCTGCGCTGCTGGGACTCCAGGAGGTGCAGGGACTGCTGGAAGGGCTGGAAGCCCAGTCTCCCGTGCTGGTGAAGGAAGCGCTCCAGAAGGTGCCGCTGCCGCTGCTGGTGGACGTGCTGCGGCGGCTCGTGCAGGAGCAGGTGAGCATCCGCGACCTGCGCGCCATCCTGGAGGCGCTCGTGGCGCCCACCACGGAAGGCGACGCCACGGCCCTGGCAGAGCGCTGCCGTCAAGCCCTGCACCGCTACCTGAGCCACCAGTTCGCGCCCACGGGCCCGCTGTACGCGTACCTCGTGGACCCGGACGTGGAGGAGGTGCTGCGCGCCAGCGGTCCCCGGGGGCACGCGCCGGAGCCGGAGCGCATCATGGAGATCCTGGAAGGGGTGCGAGTCATCGCCAACGGGGGCCGGGCGGTGCTGCTCACGGCTCCGGACATCCGTCGTCCGCTGCGCAAGCTGTGCGAGGGCCCGTTCCCGGACGTGGCGGTGCTCACCTACGGCGAACTGGACGGGGACCTGCAGATTCGCCCCATCGGCCGGCTATCGCCGGTCGCCGTGGGGCGGTGAGGCCTAGAGGGTGCCGGTGCCGCTGCTGCCCTTGAACTCGGAGGAGGGCGGCAGGTCCGACTGGGCCTGCAGCGGCGCGGGGCGGTTGACCCGGTCGCGCAGCTCCTTGCCCGTGCGGAAGAGCAGGCCGCGCTTGGGCTTCACCGGGATGACCTGGCCCGTCTTCGGGTTGCGGCCCTGGTAGCCCTGGTAGTTCTTCACGTGGAAGGCGCCAAGCCCGCGGATCTCGATGTTCTCCCCGCGGCAGAGGGCGTCCTTCATCGACTCGAAGATCGTCTCGATGGTCGCCTCCGCCTGCTTCTGGGTCACGCCTCGTTTGGCAACGAGGATGTTGATCAGATCAGACTTGAGCATCGGACGCTCCCGCAAACCCCGTGACCCCTTGGTGACAGGGCTCTCTGGCCCGTTGTCGAGACCTGAATACATAACAGAACACCTCCTCCTTGCAAGCCGGGTGGGCTTCCAACCCTCTAAAAACGTTACGGATTTCCGCCGCTGGCCGCTGCCTTGGGGGCCTCGGGGGCGGGCGGGGCGACCAACCCCGGGCGCAGCGGCGTGACCAGGTCCAGCCACCGGGTGCGGCGCAGCAGGTCGACCCCGGCACAGTCGGCCGCTTGGAACAGGGGTTCGAACTGTTCGAAGCCGGGGGCCTTGGGGCTCGTCCAGGTATCGGGGCCGCCGGTGATCATCACTCCGTGCACTGCGAGCGTGGTGTCGGCGAGCGTGATTTCCGCGGGGTCCCGCGTGGGGCGCAGGCCACCCCGCCGTCCCCGCTCCAGCAGGCGGGCATCCACCATGCGGTCCACGACCTCGTGTACCAGCGACTCCGGCACGCGCAGCCGCGTGGCCAGCTCCCGGGGCAGGGGCGGGGTGGCGCCATCCACCCAGCACAGGGTGACGTCCTGGGCGACGCGCGCGGCCACCAGCTCGTGCGCGCGCGGGTGGGTGCCGAAGGCGAAGAGCGAGTCGCGGAAGGAGACGTGCTCCACCGCGTAGGACAGCCGGGCGCCGAACAGCATCACCAGCCAGCTGACGTACACCCAGGCGAGGAACAGGGGCAGGGCGCCCAGCGACGCGTAGAGGGGGTTGTAGAGGAAGCTGCGCGCGGCGAACTCGGCGTACACCTGCTTCGCCAGCATCCAGCCCAGGCCCGAAACCAGCCCGCCCGCAAGCGCCGAGCGCACGCGCACGTGGGCGTAGGGCGTCCACAGGTACAGCAGCGTCAGGCTGCCCATGGCGATGAGCATGGTGC
The DNA here is from genome assembly GCF_003986945.1 of Corallococcus sp. AB018. Taxonomy (NCBI): domain Bacteria; kingdom Pseudomonadati; phylum Myxococcota; class Myxococcia; order Myxococcales; family Myxococcaceae; genus Corallococcus; species Corallococcus sp. AB018. Next base: position 20,023 of record NZ_RAWR01000015.1, read on the forward strand.
CCACCCCGATGAAGAACGGCGCGGAGGGGGCGTAGGTCTGCAGCAGCACGCGGACCCGGCCGGTGCCGGAGAACGAGATGGCCATGAAGATGGGGCCCAGGAGCAGCAGGCCCGCGTAGATGGACAGGCGCGTCAGCCACGGGCGCTGGCGCCGGATCCCCCACAGCTCGTTCACCGCGCCGTCGATGTGGCGCAGCAGCGAGCCCGCAGACAACAGCACCGCGAGGAAGCCCACGCTGCCCACCGCGATGGAGTCGCCCGGGTGCAGGAACCGGTCGAGCAGGGTGGCGGACTCCTCGCTGACCCCCGGCGCGAGCACCTCGGAGATGACGAAGCGCAGCTTCCGCTGGAACTGGTCCTGGTGGAGCGTGCGCAACAGCACGATGCCCACGGTCAGCAGCGGCACCAGCGAGAACATGCTGATGTACGTGAGCGCGGCGGCGCGCAGGCGCAGGTTCTCGCCCATGAAGCCGCGCGCCACGGTGCGCCCCGCGAAGAAGATGTCCGCCGCGAAGCGGCCCGCTGACGTGGCCCCGATGGGCGCCCACACGCGGGCCGCTGTCTGGACCGCCCAGGCCCGTGCACGCACCAGCGCGCGCCGCGCGCGCCAGGACAGCTTCCGGAGCCTCACGACTCCCTCCCGGTGTGCTTCCAGCCCGATGCGGCCGGGGCGCGGGAGTCCAGGAGCGTGCGAAGGCGCGAAGGCGAGCGGTTCATCCCAGGCGATTCAGATGGGCCAGGGACTCGACGACACCCCCGGCGTGGAAGTGCCACCGTAGCCAAACCCCGCCCCGCTGAACCAGCCCTCCCACCCCAACAGAGCGGACGTTGTCAGCACCTGCACGGGCCTCGGCCGCCTGGTCGGTCACCATGCGGGAGGCCGTATTCCAGCTCCAATGCAGAAGGCCCGGCGGGATGTACCCACCGGGCCTTCGCGGTCACTCACGGTCCGGACTCAAGGGTCCGGCGTCACTCGAGCGCTCAGCCTTCGCTGCTCCCACTGGACGGCTCGGACGAGCCCCCGCCGGACGCCGCGGGAGGCGCGCCGCCGCCATTGCCACCGTTGTGGCCTCCGCCGGAGCCGCCTCCGGACCGCTCGCCGCGCTCCCCGCCACGGCCCTCGCCACCGCCGCGACGCTCACGGTCGCCACCCCGGTTGCGGTCACCGCCGCGCTCGCCGCGCTCGGGACGGCGGCCCTCGCGACGGTCACCGCCGCCGCGCTCGCCTCCGCGTTCCCCGCCACGGCTCTCCGCGCCACGGCTCTCTGCGCCACGGCTCTCTGCGCCGCCACGGCTCTCACCGCCGCCGCGCTCACCACGGTCGCGGTCCCGGCCACCGCCACGGCGGCCCTGGTCCTGACGGCCGCCGCCGTAGTTGCCCTCCGGACGGCGCTGCTGCATCGCCAGCTCGCCGTCACCGGAGCCCGGCGACGAGGCCACCTTGTGCTCGGGGCCCGTGGCCGACCGGCCGTAGATGTCGTACTGCTCGCGGTGGTAGTTCTGCTGCGCCTTCACCTGGATGGACTTGTTGTAGCGGTCCATCAGGTGCCGCAGCTCGTTGCGCTCCTCGCCCTGCAGCAGCCGCGCGACCTCCGCGTTGCAGTTGATGACGAGCGTGGAGTCCTTGTAGCCCGGCGCCTCGCGACGGATCTCCCGGAAGATTTCGTACGCGACCGTGGTGGCCGTCTTCACGAAGCCCTTGCCGTCGCAGTACGGGCAGTCCTCGTGCAGCACGCGGCCAATGGACTCGCGCACGCGCTTGCGCGTCATCTCCACCAGGCCCAGCTCGGAGATGCGCAGCACGTTCGTCTTGGCCTTGTCCCGGCCCAGCGCCTCCTGCAGCGACTTGAAGACCTTGTCGCGGTTCTGCGCCTTCTCCATGTCGATGAAGTCGCAGATGATGATGCCGCCGATGTTGCGCAGCCGGAGCTGGTAGACGATTTCCTTGGCCGCCTCGACGTTGATCTTGGTGATGGTCTCCTCGAGGCTCTTCTTGCCGACGTAGCGTCCCGAGTTGACGTCGATGGCGGTGAGCGCCTCCGCCTGGTCGATGATCAGGTAGCCGCCGCTCTTCAGCCACACCTTGCGCTGGGTGGCGCGCTGCAGCTCCTGCTCGATGCCGTAGGCGTCGAAGACGGGCTCGTCGGTCTCGTGCAGCACCACGCGGTCGCGCAGCGCCGGGTCCTGCGCGGTGACGAAGCCCTGGATGCGCTCGTACTCCTCCGCGTCGTCCACGACCAGCTTCTCCACGTCGTGGGCGAACAGGTCGCGCGTGGCGCGCAGGATGAGGTCCAGGTCCGGGTGCAGCAGGCCCGGTCCGCCGCGCTTCTCGTTGCGGCGCACCACCTGGTTCCACACCTCGATGAGGAACCGGATGTCGCTCTCCAGCTTCTCCTGGGGAACGTTCTCCGCCACGGTGCGCACGATGAAGCCCGTGCCGGGCGGCCGCAGCCGGTCCACGATTTCACGCAGCCGGCGGCGCTCCTTCTCGTTGGAGATGCGGCGGCTGATGCCCACGTGGTCCACCGTGGGCATGAACACCAGGTGACGGCCGGGGATGGAGATGTGCGAGGTGAGCCGCGCGCCCTTCGTGCCGATGGGGTCCTTGGAAATCTGGACCACCACCTCCTGGCCCACCTTCAGCAGGTCTTCAATCTTGTCCGTCTTGCGCTGCTTGGGCTTCTCCTTCTCCTCGTCGCGCTTCTCGCGGCGGGGCGGCTCCTGGCGGCGCTTGTCCTTGTCCTTGTCCTTGTCCTTCTCGCGGCCTTCCCGGTTGCGCGGCTCACGGGCCTCGCGCGCCTCACGCGGCGTGCGGCGCTCGCCGGAGACCTCGGCGGGACGGGCGTCGGCGGCGGGGGAGGGGATGAGCTCGCCCAGGGCGGCCGCGTGCGGCGGCGGCTCGGCGGCGCTGCCGTCCGTCGCGGGCGCCACGCCGGACTCGGCGACGGCGGCGACGGCGCTCTCCGCGGGCGTCTCCTGCACCACCGCGGGGGCTTCCACCGAAGGCGTGCTGTTCTCCGTCAGCGGCACCGCCACGGCGGCGGTGGACACCTCGACCGGGGACTCCTGCGTGGCACCTTCGGCCGGGGTCTCCACGATGACGGCCACGGATGACGCGGGCTCGGCCGGCTCGGACGAAGCCTGGGCCTCCACAGGGGCAGGAGTGGCCTCCGGCGCCGGCTTCACGGCCTCGGGCGTCGCGTCATGCGACGCTTCCAGGGACTCCACCTGGGGGGCGGCCTGGGTCTGGACGTCCAGCGCCAGCGCGCCGTCGTGCGCCAGCACCGGCTCCGGAGCGCCCGTGGGGGCTTCCGTGCCAGCGGGCAGCGCGTGCGTGGCGTCCGGGACGTTGGCGGCCGCGAACTCCACGGCGTCGGCCTCGGATTCGGTGGGGACGTCCGGGGCGTCCTCGTGCTCGCCCTCGGTCAACTCGAACTGCGCGCGGGCGAAGTCCGGGTCGTAGACGACGTCGCTGACGTACAGGAAGGCGGCCTTCTCCAACCCGATGTCCACGAAGGCCGCCTGCATGCCCGGGAGCACCCGGACGACGCGACCCTTGTAGATGTTTCCGACGACGCCCTTGTCCTTCTTACGCTCGAGGTAGAACTCCGCGATATGGCCGCCCTCGACGAGGGCGACCCGGGTCTCCCGACCCGCGGCATTGATGACGAGCACACTGCTCATGGATGAATCCTGGTAGCGCGCGCGGTAGGGGGGACCTCACCGGACGGGAGGCGGCGAGACGCCACACCTCCGAGCACGCCGCGAGGGGAGAGGCGGCCAGCAGCCCCCCGGCGTGTGGACGCCTTCCGGTAGACCCGGAGGGAGAACGCAACACCTGGGTGGGGGCCGAGGACATCGCCGCCTGCTCCTCCGAGTTCATGTCGCCCCGCATTGCGACCGGCACCGTGCCGGGCGGGGCTGCTTCTCTTCACGCGCTCGAGGCTTCCACCACGCCCGTGCCGTCCGCCCCCTCTTCCGCACCCGGTCGGTGCCCGTCATGTGGGCCACCTTGGGGGGGTGTCTGGGGGCCCCGGAGCAGCAGGGGCATCCGGAGGAAACCGGAAGCGCAACCCGTCGAAATTCCTGCCTGGGCCTGATGTCCCGCCAACGCGGGGCGTCACACAACCACCCAGAAACACGGAGAGTTTTCCACGCCCCTCCAGGTGTGTAAAGGCCCGATGCACCCGTTCATCCACTGTCGGGCAGATGGAGGGCGGGCCCGCCCGCCGGGTGCACGGGCGCTCGGAAACGGACGTTCAGGCCTGGGCAGGGGCCTGCTTGCGCCCTTCCGGCTTGTCCAGCTTCCCTCGCGGACGCCGCACCAGCCGCAGGCCGGTCCAGGTCTCGTCGATGATGCAGATCTTGTTGTCGACGAGGCCGATGTCGAGCGCCGCCTGGCGCACGAAGTCCTCGGACAGGCGCGTCTTCACGCCCTCGCCAGCGGGCCAGCAGACCCAGATGCCGCCGTTGAGGGTGGTGGCGCGCGACAGCGCGGGCAGCCGCTGCACCAGCTCCGTGGCGTCGGAGGTGAAGAAGAGGATGACGTCCAGCCCCGTCTGGGCCGTGACGAGGAACTCCACCCCGTCCGGCAGCGGGTTGAGCTTCTGCACGAAGCCCCGCGGGGGGTTGATGACGGAAACCTTGGTGCCGGACCGGATGCCCAGCATGGCCGGCAGGGAAGCCAGCGCGTAGGGCGTCATGATGTGCGCTCCACGGTGAAGGTGCGGAATTCGCCAGAGGCCTGCCCGTCCGTGCGCGCCACGTCCGTGACGCGCGCCATGCGGGGACCCGAGTGACACCAGCGGATGAAGTCTTCCAGCGCGCCCGGTTCGCCTTCCACCGTGGCCTCCACGGAGCTGTCGCTCCGGTTTCGCACCCAGCCAGACAGGCCGAGGCGCAGCGCCTCCTGGCGGGCGCTCTCCCGATAGGAGACGCCCTGGACCATGCCCTGGATGCGCAGGGTCACCCGGCGCTGCGTGCTCATGCCTCTGGCCTCATGCTCTGGCATCCCCTTCTAGCAGCTTCAGGAACGCCTGCTCATCCAGGATTCTTACGCCCAATTCCTGAGCCTTCTTCAGCTTGGTACCCGCGTCCTCGCCGGCGACGACGAAATCGGTCTTGCGCGAGACACTTCCGGAGACCTTACCGCCGCGCCGTTCGATTTCCTCCTTGGCCTGCTCGCGCGCAAGCCGCTCCATGGTGCCGGTGAGCACCACCGTCTTGCCCACGAAGGGGCCGCCCGTGGCGACCGCCGGGGGGGCAGGGTGGACTCCCGCGTCCAGGAGGGCCTGGATGGCGGCCTGGTTCTGGGGCTCCTGGAAGAAGGTGTGGATGACCTGTGCCATCACCGGGCCCACGTCCTTCACCCGGCTGATGTCCTCCAGGCTGGCCGTGAAGAGCGACCTCACCTCCGGGAAGGACTCCGCCAGGGCGCGCGCCGTGGAGTCGCCCACGTGGCGGATGCCCAGCGAATACAGGAAGCGGCGCTGGGTGGTGTCCTTGCTGCCCGCGATGGAGGCCAGCAGGTTGTCCGCGCTCTTCTCCCCCATGCGCTCCAGCTTGAGCAGCGAGTCCCGGGTGAGCGCGAACAGGTCCGCGAACGTCTTCACCTGCCCGGACGTCACCAACTGCATGGCCAGCTTGTCCCCCAGGCCTTCAATGTCCAGGGCGAGGCGGCTGGCGAAGTGGCGCACCTTCTCCACCAGCTGCGCGGGGCAGGACGCGCCCGTGCAGCGGATGATGGCGCCGTCCTCGTCCTTGGCCGCCACCGCGCCGCACACCGGGCAGTGGGTGGGGAAGGTGAAGGGCTGGGAGTCCTCCGGGCGCTTGGACAGCACCACGGAGACGATCTCCGGAATCACGTCACCCGCGCGGCGCACGAAGACGGTGTCGCCCTTGCGCACGTTCTTGCGGCGCAGCTCGTCCTCGTTGTGCAGCGTGGCGCGCGACACCGTCACGCCGCCCACCTTCACCGGCTTCAGGTGCGCCACCGGCGTGAGCGCGCCCGTGCGGCCCACCTGGATGCCGATGTCCTCCACCGTGGTGGACTCCTCCTCCGGCGGGAACTTGTAGGCCACCGCCCAGCGCGGGCTCTTGGACACCTGGCCCAGGCGGCGGCGCAGGTCCTCGTCGTCCACCTTCACCACCATGCCGTCGACTTCGAAGGGCAGGGCGTGGCGGCCCTTCAGGGACTCGTCGTAGCGCTGGCGCACGCCGTCCGCCCCGTCCGCGTGCTGGTAGCGGTTGATGGGCAGGCCCAGCGTCTTCAGGTACTCCAGCTTCTCCGTGTGCGTCTTGAAGGCGGGCACGCCGTCGCCGGGCACGCATTCGTACAGGTAGACGGACAGGGGCCGGGCGGCGGTCTCCTTGGGGTCCAGTTGGCGCAGGCTGCCCGCGGCGGCGTTGCGCGGGTTGGCGAAGAGCGACTCGCCCGCCTCTTCGCGCTTCTCGTTGAGCTTGCGGAAGTCCTCCTTGCGGATGAAGACCTCGCCGCGGACCTCCAACCGCCTGGGCACCTTCACGCCGTCCTGGGGGAACAGCTCCAGGGGCAGGCTCTTGATGGTGCGCAGGTTGCCCGTGACGTCCTCGCCGGTGGTGCCGTCGCCGCGCGTGGCACCCTGCACGAAGCGGCCGTCCTCGAAGCGCAGGGAGATGGCCAGGCCGTCCAGCTTGGGCTCGCACACGTAGCCCACCTGCGACAGGCCCGTCAGCTTGCGGATGCGGTCGTCGAACTCCGTGAGCCCGGCGTCATCGAAGATGTTCGCCAGAGACAGCATCTGCGTGGTGTGCACCACCTGCCCGAAGTCGTCCACCGCCGCGCCGCCCACGCGCTGGGTGGGCGAGTCCGGCGTCATCAGCTGGGGGTACTGCTCCTCCAGCCCCTGGAGCTCACGCATCAGCGTGTCGTATTGGGCGTCGCTGATTTCCGGCGCGTCCAGCACGTAGTAGCGGTGGTTGTGGTGGGCCAGCTCCTGACGGAGCGCTCGGGCGCGGGCTTCGGCTTTCGGGAAGGTGTCCACGGGGTGTGTCCTTACCCCAATTCAGGGGCGCGGCCAGTTGCGCACGCCCCGCGTTGGAGGAGGAGCACTCTACCGGCACCACCTGACAGGGCCGCCTCACGCACTCGGGAAGGGGAACCCGGGGACGCGTGTTCACGGCAAGAGAGCGCATCCGCCGCCCCAGTAGGCCCGAATTTCAGCTACATAGCGGATTCCCTGTTCGCAATACCCCCACCCTCCAGTGCAACCCCCTGAAAAACGGGACAGAGCCAGGCACGGATGCCTTGACAGCTCTGGAGTCGGTCAATAGTTTCCAGCGCGGTTCCTGGCGCAGGGGTTCCCCCGGCGCCGTCTCTTCCCAACCACAGGCCCACGCGCCCTCCGGTCCGCTCCCAGGACTTGGGTGGTGCTGCCCCCTGGAAGGTGCTTCCGAGCGCCGCGCGGACGGATCGCCGTCCCGCGTACAGCCTGCCCGAGCCTTCGGGCGCTTCCCCCCCTACTTCCGTACGCAGACCGTCATGGCCAAAGCCCGTTCCCCCCGAGAGAAGGTAGTCCAGCCGGTGTTCACCGAGGAGAAGCCCCGGCGCAAGCGCGCGGCGGCGAAGGAGGCGGAGAAGCCCGCTCCCCGGACGCGTCGTGCGCCGGCTCGTCGTGAAGAGGCTCCCGCCGAGGAGGCCGAGGCCCCCGAGGTCGCCGCGGAAGCGCCCCGTCCGGTGCTCACTCCCATCTCCCGTCCCGTGCGCGACGACGAGCTCCAGGAGCTGCGCGGCACGGAGGAGGAGACGCCCGCCGAGGAGGCCGCTCCGGCCGCCCCGCAGGAGTCCGCGGAAGGCCCCGCCATCACGGAGGTCGAGCGCGACGGCACCCCGATGCAGGTCATCAAGCTCAATGACCTGAAGCGGATGAAGATCGTCGACCTGGCGAAGATGGCCCACGACACGGGCATCGAGGGCTACCAGGGTCTGAAGAAGCAGGACCTCATCTTCGCGCTGCTGGGCGGCATCGCCGACAAGCGCTTCGAGGTCCACGCGGAAGGCGTGCTGGAGCTCTTGAGCGACGGCTTCGGCTTCCTGCGCAGCGCGGACAGCGACTACCAGCCGTCCCCGGACGACATCTACGTGTCGCCGTCGCAGGTGCGCCGCTTCAACCTGCGGCCCGGCGATACCGTGACGGGCCCCATCCGCCAGCCCCGCGAGGGCGAGCGCTTCTTCGCGCTGCAGAAGGTGGACAAGGTCAACTTCGCGGACCCCATGTCGGACGCGGCGCGCGAGCGCATCCTGTTCGACAACCTCACGCCGCTCTATCCGACGCGCAAGCTCAAGCTGGAGCACGAGTCGTCGGAGATGACCACGCGCATCATCGACATGTTCTGCCCCATTGGCCTGGGCCAGCGCTGTCTCATCGTGGCGCCTCCGAAGGCCGGCAAGACGGTGCTGCTGCAGAACATCGCGCACGCCATCAGCCGCAACCACCCGGACGTCTACCTCATCGTGCTGCTCGTGGACGAGCGCCCGGAGGAAGTGACGGACATGGAGCGCAGCGTGCGCGGCGAGGTGGTGTCCTCCACCTTCGACGAGCCCGCCACGCGCCACGTGCAGGTGGCGGAGATGGTCATCGACAAGGCCAAGCGCCTGGTCGAGCAGAAGTACGACGTCTGCATCCTGCTGGACTCCATCACCCGTCTGGCGCGCGCCTACAACACGGTGGTGCCCGCGTCCGGCAAGATCCTCTCCGGCGGCGTGGACGCCAACGCGCTCCACAAGCCCAAGCGCTTCTTCGGCGCGGCCCGCAACATCGAAGAGGGCGGCAGCCTCACCATCATCGGCACGGCGCTCATCGACACCGGCAGCCGCATGGACGAGGTGATTTTCGAGGAGTTCAAGGGCACGGGTAACTCCGAAATCGTCCTGGACCGGAAGTTGATGGAGAAGCGCATCTTCCCAACGCTCGACATCAACAAATCCGGCACCCGCAAGGAGGAGCTCCTCTTGTCTCAGGCGGACCTGGTGCGCATTACGGCGTTGCGCCAGGTGCTCCACCCCTTCACCCCCATCGACGCGATGGAGTTCGTGCTCAAGCACATGCGTCCGACGGCGGCGAACGCGGAGTTCCTGGGCTCGATGAACCGGTAGTTCCCTTCCGGCCCAAGGAGCCCCCCATGCGTCGTGCCCGCCTCCCTCTTCTTGTCGCCCGCGCTGTCGCGGGCCTCACCCTGGGGCTGTTGGCGGGCTGCGACCTGGGGGTAGAGGACCTGCCCATTGGAGACACCCCACCGGTGCTCTCCAGCCAGGTCTGCTACGACGACTCGGACTGCGTCGCGAACGCGTGCTGCGGTGAGGGCACCGCCATCACCCACCGCGACGTGGGACCGGACTGCACGAACGTGCGGTGCGACGGGACGTGTACTCCCAACAGCGTGGACTGCGGCCGGTGCATCCCCACGTGCCGCAACGCGCGCTGCGCCGCCGCCTGCCAGTAGCGGGCGGCCGCACGTCCGGATTTCAGCTGGCCAGCCCGGTGGCCACGTCCACCGGCGGGTCCCTCAAGGGCAGCGTCACGCGGAAGGTGGTGCCGCCGCCCGGCGTGTCCTCCACGTCGATGCGGCCCTGGTGCGCTTCCACCACCTGACGCGACACCCAGAGCCCCAGGCCCAGGCCACCGTAGTGGTGCGTGGACACGGCGCGCTCGAAGCGGTCGAAGATGCGCTCGCGGTCCTCCGGCTTGATGCCGATGCCGTGGTCCACCACGGACAGGCGCACGACCTCTCCATCCGGCTGCAGCGTCACGTCCACCGGACGGCCCCGGCCGAACTTCAGCGCGTTGGCGACCAGGTTGTGCACCACCTGCGAGATGCGTGACGGGTCGAAGGTGCCCATCACCGGGCCCTTCACGTCCACGGTGAGCGGCGTGCCGTCACGGCGCGCTTCTTCTTCCGCGAAGCGCGTCACCTCCACCAGCAGGTCACCCAGGTCCACGTCCGTGCGGGTGATTTTCAGCCGGCCGCTGGTGATGAGCGACACGTCCATCAGCACGTCCACGAGCATCGCCAGCCGGCGGATGAAGGACCGCGCCTGCTTCAGGCGCTCCAGCGCCTTGGGCGGAGCATCCTTGCCCAGGCCGCGCTCCACCAGTTCCAGGTGCAGCTGGAAGGCCGCCAGCGGCGTGCGCAGCTCGTGCGCCGCCACGGAGAGGAAGTCGTCGCGGGCGCGCAGGGCTTCCGTCAGGTTCTCCGCGCGGACGCGCTCGTTGGCCATCTCTCCGCGCATCCTCGCGAGCTTCAGGTTGGAGGCGATGCGCGCGAGCAGCTCACCCGCGGAGAAGGGCTTCACCAGGTAGTCGTCCGCGCCGGACGTCAGGCCCTGCACCGTGGCCTCTTCTCCGGCCTTCGCGGACAACAGCAGGATGGGCAGCTCGCGGGTGGTGGGCGCGGCGCGCAGGGCCCTCAACAGGCCCATGCCGTCCAGCTTCGGCATCATCACGTCCGACAGAACCAGGTCCGGTGGCCGGATCAGCGCGGCCTCCAGGCCTCTCTCGCCGTCCGTCGCCACCTCCACGTCGTACTCGGTGGAGAGCACGCGCTGGATGTAGTCGCGCATGTCCCGGTTGTCGTCCACCAGCAGGATGCGCGCGCGAGGCGCGGGGGCCACCGCGTGGCCGTCCGCGGACGCCGGGTGCTGGTGGTGCGAGGACTGCGTGCGGTCCTTGGGCTTCGCGCTGCCCCACAGCAGCGCCTCCTCGACGTAGGCGGACGTGGCCTCGCGCGCCGCGGAGCGCTGCCGGGCGGTGGTGCGGATGCGCTCCTGCGGCAGGTGCGCATGGCCCAGGGGCAGCTCCACGCGGAAGGTGCTGCCTTCGCCCTCCGTGCTGCTCGCGGACACGGTGCCGCCGTGCAGCCTGGCGAACTCCTGCACCAACGCGAGCCCGATGCCGCTGCCCTCCACCGTGCGCGACGGCGAGCCCGTCACGCGGTGGAAGCGCTCGAAGAGGCGGGGCAGCTCGTGCGTGGGGATGCCCGAGCCGGTGTCCTCCACCTCCAGCGACACCCGCTGCCCGTGCTCGCGCAGGCGCAGCGTGACGCCGCCCTGGAGCGTGAACTTGAACGCGTTGGAGACCAGGTTGAGGACGATCTGCTCCCACAGGTCCGGCGCCACGTAGACGGGCTGGGACAGGGGAGGGCAGTCCACCGTGAGCTTGAGGCCCGCGCGCTCCATGGCGGAGCGGAAGCTGGACGCCGCGTCCTTCGTCAGCGCGGCCAGGTCCGTGGGCGCGAAGCGCTCCTCCTTTGGGCCCGCCTCCAGCTTCGACAGGTCCAGCAGCGCGTTCACCAGCTTGAGCAGGCGCCCGGCGTTGCGGTGCACCCGCTCCATCTCCTTGCGGACCTCGTCCGACAGCGGGCCCGCACGCCCGGCGAGCAGGTCCTCCGTGGGGCCCAGCATCAGCGTCAGCGGCGTGCGGAACTCGTGGCTGACGTTGGCGAAGAACTCCGACTTGAGCCGGTCCAGCTCGCCCAGCTGCTCGTTCGCCACGCGCAGCTGCTGGTTGGCCTCTTGAATCTGCTGGGCGCGCCGGAAGATTTCGCCCTCCATCTCGTCCGCGCGGGCGCGGAGCTCGGCGTGCTGGCGGCTCTGCTCCTCGTCCAGGTGCTTCAGGCGGATGAAGTCGGTGACGTCCTCCACGCGGTGGATGACGTAGCGCACCGCACCATCCTCGCCGCACACCGGGGTGTTCAGCGGGCTCCAGTAGCGCAGCTCGAACCCACCGCCTGCCTGCTCGGGCCGGGGAATGTCGTACTTCTGGACCGCCATCGCGTCCGGAGTGCGCGTCTTCACCGCGCGCTCCAGCGACGCGCGCAGGTTGGTCACCCCGCTGGCCCGTGGGTCCCGCGGGTTGTCCGGGAAGACGTCGAAGATGTTGCGGCCCAGGATGTCCTCGCGCCGCGTCCGCGTGGCGCGCAGGTACGTGTCCGTCACCGCGATGATGACGAACTCCGGTGTCAGCACCAGGTACGGGTTGGGTGCGGCTTCGAACAGGCTCCGGTAGTCCGGGGCCGGTGAGGGGCTCGGGGGCATCACACGTCCTCAGAGGCGGAGGCGTGCCTGGAATTAGTCATTCGCCCCTGGGATGACCAGGGGGGAAGTGGGAGACAGCCCCAGGTTTTCCACCGGTGGACGCTTGGGGACGCCCGTCGTTCAAGCCGCGGGGGCGGCGTCCGTGGAGGCGACCGCCTGCTGGGTCGTCGCGGCCACCAGCGGAGGCGGCTGCGCCTTGAGGCGCGCGTAGTCGAAGCAGGCCACCGCGATGGAGGCCACCGGCACCGCGAACAGCGCTCCCCAGAGGCCGAAGAGCTTCTCGCCCGCGATGAGGGAGAAGGCCACCACCACGGGGTGGATGCGCGCGGCCTCGCCCATGATTTTCGGGTTGAGGAAGTACGCCTCCAGCGCGTGGATGCCGATGATCCACAGCAGGAGCGCGACGCCCTTCTGGAAGCCGTCCGCCAGCGCGATGAGGACGATGGGCACCGAGCTGATGATGGTGCCGAAGATGGGGATGAGGCTGAAGAGCGTGGCGATGGTGGCCAGCAGGAACGCGAACTTCACGCCGAACAGGAGCAGGCCCACCAGCGTGAGGCCGCCGTTCACCAGGCAGATGGTGACCTGCCCGCGCACCACGCCGGACAGCGACTTGTCGATGCGGGCCACCAGCGTCTTCGCGTCCGGCAGGAACTCCGCGGGGACGAGCGTGCCGAAGTAGCGGCGGATGGCCTGCGCGTCGATGGAGAAGAACGCGGCGACCATCAGGATGAAGAACAGCATGAAGACGCCGGTCAGCACCTCCGTGACGATGTGGCGCGACACGTTGACGATGTCCGCCAGGTTCTCCTTCGCGAGCGACGTCACGCGCGCCACCGTGTCCGTGAGCATCTGCTCCAGGTCCAGCGCCAGGCTGAAGCCGCCGGACGAGCCCGCCGCCGCGCCCTCCATGGCCCGGTCCGACAGGGCCACGGGGATGCCGTAGGTGTTGAGCCACTCCTCCGCGCGCTGCGCGAGCCCCTGCACGTGCTCCGGCGTGAGCGCGCTGGCGAAGGTGGCCATCTCGCGGCTGATGCGCGCCACCTCGCGGTAGAGCTGCGGCACCAGCGCGACGAAGAAGAGATACACCGCGAGGAAGAACCCCGCGTAGATGAGCAGGATGGCCACCCAGCGCGGCACGTAGCGGCCGGCCACCTTCAGCCGGGTGATGCGCGCCACCAGCGGCTGCACCAGGTACGCGATGAGCGCCGCGCCCGCGAAGGGCATCACCACCGAGCGCAGGGCGAAGAGCGTCACCGCGATGGCCACCCACAACCCGGCGAGGAGGAGCAGGCGCTTGCGGCGTTCGTCGGGGGCGGTGGCTTCCACGGGCTGCGACATGCACCCGGGCTTAAGGCAGCGGCCTCCCTCCTGACAAGTTCCCGGCGGAAAGCTTCCGGCGGGCCCGGGCTCCTATGCCCCCCAAGGGTCCGGACCCCCTCTGAAGAAAGGCAGGCAGCCGGCCCGGGGCATGCCCGGGCTTCAGGCCTGGGGCATCCGGGACCGGTCGCCCAGCCGGGGCTCCAGGCGGTCCAGGCACTCGCGCATCAGGGGGCGCTTGATGCGGCCCTGGGTGGCCTCTCCCAGGCCCAGCATCTGCTCGGTGAGCCAGCGGGTGAGGAAGAGCAGGGGGACGCGGTCCTCGGGGACCAGGCCCCGCTCCAGGTAGCGCTTGTTGCGCACGTAGTCGTCGAAGGCGTCGAACTCGCGGGCCAGGTCCCACTTCGCCAGCCGCAGGGCCTCCGTGTAGACGGCCGGGTCGGGGCGCCGGGTGGCCTCCTGGAACAGCGGGGCGAACTCGCCCAGGGTGGCGGGGTCCAGGTCCTGGACGGGTGGGGGCCAGGACTCCAGGTCCTTGGCGAGCAGCCGCGCCACCTCGTTCAGCAGGTGGTCCATGAGGGCGACGGGCTTGAGGTCGAAGAGGTGGTCCCAGCGCGAGGGCATGTGTCAGGGGCTGGCGGCGGCGGGCAGGGCCACCGGAAGGGGAGGGAGCGGAAGCGCGGCGACGGGTGCTGCCACGGGTCTGTCAGCATAGCCCAGGGCCAGCTCGCGCTGGATGACCTCCCACACGGCCCTGCGCGTGAGCAGCTCGCCGTGGGGTACCACGCCCGACAGCTCCACGTTGAAGACGTTGGGCTGGCCGTCCACGTCCAGCACGGAGGACGGGTAGGGCGCGATGACGTCGTCGCGCGAGTAGATGGAGGTGAGCCGCACGTGGCGTGGGAAGGCGCCCACGCCCAGGCCCTTGATGAATCGCGACGTCGGCGTGAGCTGCCACATGCTGCGGCTGAACCAGCCGAGCGTCGCGCAGCCCAGGTAGGCCATGCGCGTGCCCCGGTGCGGCGTGCCCAGGGTGATGAGGCTCTTCACGCGCGTGTCCCCGCCCAGCCGCTTCACGTAGTACGTGCCGATGAGGCCGCCCTTGGAGTGGCCGATGATGGTGAGCGGCCCCATGCCCGGGTGGCGCTCGTAGAGCCGGTCCACCTTGCCCTGGACCTTGCGCGCCAGCTCGTCGATGCGGTGCGTGTTGAAGCGGTCCATGGTGCCGCCCAGGTGGATGGACCAGACGCAGTAGCCCTCGCGGCGCAGGCGGTGCTCCAGCACCTCCAGGACGCGGCGCGTGCTGAAGAAGCCGTGCAAGAGGAGCACCGGCCTCTGGCAGCGCTTGAAATCCGTGCGGCGCACGACCTGGTTGCCGCGTGGATCCAGATCCACGTAGCTGGCCAGGTACTTCAGCTGGCACTTCAGCTTCCGGTACTGCATCACGAACGGATTCATCCCAGCGCCCCCGTCCCTCCTGAACGGGAGAAAGCTAGGGAGCGCGTCAGCGCGCGGCCCGGATCAGCGCCCGTCCGGTCAGGTGAAGTGTTCGAGGAAGTTCATCAGCACCCGGTGCGCGTGCGGCGTCGGGGTGATGCCGGACAACAGCCGGGGAACGTACTCGCCCTCGGGAATGCCCTTCTCCCGCCCGAGCGACTCCAGCGTGTCCTCACGAGCGAGGATGACCGCGCGCATGGCGTCCGTGGGCATCTCCGGGTGGAACTGCACGCCGCGCACGTTGGGCCGGAACGCGAGCGCCTGGTTCGCGGTGTTGGCGTTGCCCGCGAGCACCATGGCGCCTTCCGGCAGGCGGGAGACGATGTCCTCGTGGGTCTGCTGCACGGTGAAGCGCTCCGGCAGGCCGGTGAACAGCGGATCCGCGCGGCCCTCGGGTGAGAGCGTCACCTCCACGGTGCCCGTCTCGCGGCCGTTGGGGTTGCGCGACACCTTGCCGCCGTAGGCCTCCGCGAGCAGCTGTTGACCAAAGCACACGCCGAGCACGGGGATGCCCTGCTCGCCCGCCTCCACCATGAAGGCGCCCGCGCGCTCCATCCACGGCTCGCGCTGCGTCACCGACAGGGGCGAGCCCGTCATCATCACCGCGTCGTAGCCCTTCGCGTCCTTGGGCAGGGGGGCGCCCTTGTGCACGGGAAGGATGTCGAAGCGCTGACCGGACAGTCCAATGGTTTGCAGAAACCACCGCTCATAGTCGCCCACGGAGAGCTGGACGGAGGTCGCCGCGTCGCCGGCTTTCAGCAGGAGGACGTTCTTCATGGGGGCAGGTTGCCGCGTCATGTCCTCATTCCTACCGTGTCCAGCCGTCCGTGTCCGGTGCCCGCCACTCCCAGGTCGCTCGCGCGCCGTGCTCACCCGAGGCCTCGCCATGACCGACGCTCGTTCGCTCACTCCCAAGCTCCCTGTGCTCAAGCTGCTCATCGACGGGCAGCAGGTGGACCCCATCGAAGGGGGCACCTTCGCGGTGGTGAATCCCGCCACCGGCCAGAAGATCGCGGACGTGCCCGCGGGCACCGCCGCGGACGTGGACCGCGCGGTGAAGGCCGCGCGCCGCGCCTTCGAATCCGGGCCGTGGGGGAAGATGACCGGCCGCGAGCGCGGCAAGCTCATCCGCAAGCTGGCGGACCTGCTCTACGAGCGCCGCGAGGAGTTCGCGCTCGTCGAGTCGCTGAACAACGGCAAGACGTTCAAGGACGCCATCCGGGGTGACGTGGCGCCGGCCTCCGCGACGCTCGCGAACTTCGCGGACATGGCCAGCACCATCACGGGCGAGGTGCTGCCCGTGGACGGCCCCTTCCACACCTACGCGCTCAAGGAGCCAGTGGGCGTGGTGGGCGCCATCGTGCCGTGGAACTACCCCACGTGCATGCTGGGCTGGAAGCTGGGGCCCGCGCTGGCCGCCGGCTGCACGGTGGTGGTGAAGCCGTCCGAGTACACGCCGCTCACCGCGCTGAAGCTGGGCGCGCTGGCGCTGGAGGCGGGCTTCCCGCCCGGCGTCATCAACATCGTCACCGGCCTGGGTGACCCCGCGGGTGAAGCCATCGCCCGGCACCCGGACGTGGACAAGATTTCGTTCACCGGCTCTGGCCGCACCGCGCGCCGGCTGCTCCAGGCGTCCGCCGCGAGCAACCTGAAGAAGCTGACGCTGGAGCTGGGCGGCAAGAGCCCGCAGATCATCTTCCCGGACGCGGACTTCGACCGCGCGGTGGAGGCGTGCTTCTGGGGCATCTTCGGCAACAAGGGTGAGACGTGCAACGCGGGCAGCCGCGTGCTGGTGCACCAGGACGCCTACGAGTCCTTCGTCGCGAAGCTCGCGGAGAAGGCGCGCACGATGAAGGTGGGCGACCCGCTGGACGTGTCCACGGAGATGGGCGCGCTGGTGAGCCAGAAGCAGATGGACGTGGTGCTGGGCTACATCGAGAGCGGCAAGCAGCAGGGCGCGAAGCTGCTCGCGGGCGGTGGCCGAGACACGGAGGGCTTCAAGGCGAAGGGCTGCTTCGTGAAGCCCACCATCTTCGGTGACGTGAAGCCGGACATGAAGATTGCCCAGGAGGAGATTTTCGGCCCGGTGCTCAGCTGCCTGCGCTTCCGCGACGACGCGGAGGCCATCGCGATGGCGAACAGCACGCAGTACGGCCTGGCCGCGTCCATCTGGACGGGCGATGTCGCGAAGGCCCACGCGCTGGCGAAGCAGGTGAAGAGCGGCGTGGTGTGGATCAACTGCTTCAACGAGTTCGACGACGCGGCGCCCTTCGGTGGCTACAAGGAATCCGGTTGGGGCAAGGACCTGGGCCACCACGCGCTGGATGGTTACCTCCAGACCAAGGCCGTGTGGACGAAGTTGCCGTCTCCCTGACTCACCCCGCGCGCTCCACTCCATTCCATCGCTTCACCGCCGCATGACGAAGAAAAGGAAGGTCCGCATGGCGTCGCGTCCCAAGGCCAAGGTGCTCACCCATCCGGCGATGGCCCGCCGGGCTCGCGCGAAGGAGCGGAGCGAGGGAGGGCCGCGAGCGGTGCCCGGACAGCAGGGGGACATGGACTCCCTGCGCCGGTGGATGGACGAGAAGGGCGTCCGCAAGGTAAAGGTGGGCGCCATCGACATGGATGGCGTCTGGCGCGGCAAGTACATCTCGCTGGAGAAGTTCTACAGCGCCGCGAAGAGTGGCCTGGGCTTCTGCGACGTCGTCTTCGGCTGGGACCTGGGCGACGAGCTGTTGGACAACACGAAGGTGACGGGCTGGCACACGGGCTACCCGGACACGCCCGCGAAGGTGGACCTGTCCACCGCGCGCATCATCCCGTGGGAGCCGGACACCGCGGCGTTCCTGCTGGACTTCGTGAACCCGGACGGCACGCCCTTCGAGGCGAGCCCGCGCCAGTTGCTCCAGAAGATGGGCCAGCGTGCGCGCAAGCTGGGCTTCCTGCCCAAGTTCGGCGCGGAGTACGAGTTCTTCCTCTTCAAGGAGGGCCCGCAGAGCCTGCATGAGAAGGGCTTCAAGAACCTCACGCCGCTGACGCCGGGCATGTTCGGCTACTCGTGGCTGCGCACGTCCATGAACGCGCCGCTGGTGCACGCGCTCATCGACGGGTGCAACGCGTACGGGCTCAACATCGAGGGCTTCCACACGGAGACGGGCCCCGGCGTCTTCGAGGCCGCCATCCGCTACGACACGCTGGAGCTGGCGGCGGACCGCGCGGCGCTCTTCAAGACGGTGGTGAAGGAGATCTGCGCGAAGCACGGCGTGTCCGCGTGCTTCATGGCGAAGGTGGATCCGAAGCTGCCGGGCTGCTCCGGCCACGTGCACCAGTCGCTGTGGAACCTGAAGGAGGAGGAGAACCTCTTCCACGACCCGTCGCAGAAGCACGGGATGAGCAAGCTGATGCGGCACTACATCGGCGGGCAGGTGGCGCTGATGCCGGAGCTGACGGCGCTCTACTGGCCCACCATCAACAGCTACAAGCGCAGCGTGGAGAACACCTGGGCGCCCACCACCGCGACGTGGGGCCTGGAGAACCGCACCTGCGCCATCCGCGTCATCGGTGACAGCGGCAAGTCCATGCGCATCGAGTACCGCCAGCTGGGCGCGGACATGAACGCGTACATCGGCATGGCGGTGAGCCTGGCCGCGGGCCTGTGGGGCATCGAGAACGAAATCGAGCCGCCCGCGCCCGTGCTGTCCAATGCCTACGAGGCGAAGAACACGAAGCCGCTGCCCCGCACCCTGAAGGACGCGGTGGCCCTCTTGAAGAACAGCGAGCGAGCCCACGAAATCCTGGGCGAGGGCTTCGTGGATCATTTCGTGCGCACCCGCGAGTGGGAGGTGCGCCAGTACGAGCGGGCGGTCACCTCCTGGGAACTGGAGCGCTACCTTGAGCTCATCTGAAGGAGGACCTTCCATGAAACCTTTCGACATTCCCTCCGAGCCGCGTGTCACGGAGATGGCGTGGCCCACGCGCATCGTGTTCGGCGCGGGCGCGCTCCAGAAGCTGCCCGCGCACGCGGCGCGCTTGAACATGAAGCGCCCGTTGCTGGTGACGGACGCGGGTGTGGTGAAGGCGGGCCTCGCCGCGCGCGTGGCGGACGTGCTCAAGGGCGCGGGCCTGGAGTGCGCGGTGTTCGACCGCGTGGAGCCCAACCCCACGGAGCGCGACGTGTTCGCGGGCCTGGAGGCGTACCGCGCGCACAAGGCGGATGGCATCGTCGCCCTGGGCGGTGGCAGCGCGCTGGACGCGGGCAAGCTGGTGCAACTGCTCACCACGCACGAGCCGCCGCTCAGCCGCTACGACGACGCGAAGGGCGGCGACCAGTACGTGCGCGACGACCTGCCTCCGCTCATCGCCATTCCGACGACGGCGGGCACGGGCTCTGAGGTCGGGCGCTCCGGCGTGGTGACGCTGGCGGACACGGGCCGCAAGACGGTCATCTTCAGCCCGCACCTGCTGCCGAAGGCCGCGGTCATCGACCCGGAGCTGACGCTGGGCCTGCCCCCGTCCGTCACGGCGGCCACGGGCATGGATGCGCTCACCCACTGCATCGAGGCGTATGTCGCCAATGGCTTCCATCCGCTCGCGGACGCGGTGGCCATCGACGGGGTGATGCGCGTGGGGCGCTCGCTGGTGACGGCGGTGAAGGAGGGCCGCGACCTGGCGGCGCGCACGGACATGATGGTGGCGGCGATGGAGGGCGCCATGGCCTTCCAGAAGGGCCTGGGCGCGAGCCACGCGCTGGCGC
Organism: Corallococcus sp. AB018; assembly: GCF_003986945.1. NCBI lineage: Bacteria > Pseudomonadati > Myxococcota > Myxococcia > Myxococcales > Myxococcaceae > Corallococcus > Corallococcus sp. AB018. The sequence continues at coordinate 39,663 of NZ_RAWR01000015.1, forward strand.
ACGCGCTCACGCCCATCTCCAACGTGCCGCACGGCCTGGCGAACGCCATCGTCCTGCCCGCGGTGATGGAGTTCAACCGCGCGGCCTGCACGGCGCGGCTGGCGCGCATCGCCACGGCGCTGGGGGACACGTCCAACGCGCGCGAGGAGGTGCTCGCGGCGAACGCCATCGACCGCGTGCGCAAGCTGGCGGCGTCCGTGGGGATTCCGACGCGGCTGCGCGAAGCGGGCGTGCAGGAGAAGGACCTGGAGCACATCGCGCAGAAGGCCTTCCAGGACGCGTCCCACCAGGGGAATCCGCGCACCGTGACGGAGGCGGATCTGCTGGCCATGGCCCGCGAGGCGTACTGAAAAGCGGCTTCACTCCGACTTGATTTCAGAGTGTTTCAGCGGGGCCTCTTCCGAGGGAAACGGGAGGGGCCCCGTGCCTTTGGTGCGCTTGAATCAAGCAGGGCCTCCCCCGTCAGAAGGTTCAGAACGCAGCAACAACGCGGCTCAACGGAGGCAGGTCATGAAGGCGATGCTCAAGAAGATGGTGGTGGCTGTGGCGCTGGTCGCGAGCTCCCCGGTGATGGCGGCGGACTACCACGGCGCCTCCCCCCTCGTGAGCCGTCAGGACCAGGCTCGCATGGAGCGCGAACGGCACGAGCGGGAGCGGACGGCGCGGCTGGAGCGCGAACGGCAGGAGCGGGCGCGGATGGAGCGCGAGCGTCAGGCCCGGCTGGAGCGTGAGCGCAAGGAGCGGGCGCGGATGGAGCGCGAGCGTCAGGCCCGGTTGGAGCGCGAGCGGTTGGAGCGGGAACGGCAGGCGCGGATGGAGCGGGAGCGCAGGGAGCACGAGCGTCTGGCTCGGCTGGAGCGCGAGCGGCAGGAGCGGGAGCGCCTGGCCCGGCTGGAGCGCAGCCGCTACCGGGGCAGCTGGGTGAACTAAGCCGCGATGGTGCCACAGCCTGAAGCAGCACGGAGGCCCGGGGGCGGATGACCACCCTCGGGCTTCTTCGCGTCTGGAGGTCAGTGGGCGGTGCTGCCCGCGTCCACGACGGCGCCTGTCTCCGGCGTGAACTCCAGCGTCTCCACGAAGATGCGCCCCGGCAGCCGCAGGTCCATGGCGGTGATGTGCTCGCGGTCGCGCAACTCATAGAGTTGCCGTGCCACCCAGTTCGCCTGCACGGGTTCGTCGGAGAAGAAGACGTAGACGCGCACCTTCCCCTCCTGCACCGGCACACGGAAGCGGGTGTTGGCGACAGGCCGGTTCGCCTCGCAGCGGATGGAGCGGTTCTCCCGAGTGAGCGTGAGCTGCCGGATGATGCCCTTCTCGGACGTCGTGAAGAGCATGCAGTAGGGGAGCTGTCCCTCGACGGGGATGATCTCCATCGTCGCGGGGCCCGTGCGCTTCACCTGCGCGCGCGTCACCTTCGCGGGCTTCGCGTCGTCGCAGCGCACGGAGCCCGCGCCCAACGCCATCACCGTCAACAAGCCCGTCCAGCGCGTCACGTGTTCTTCCCAGGGAAGGATGCCGACCGCGAGCCTACCCCTCCTGTCCGCGTGAGAAGCGGCTTCACTCGGGCTTCATTTCAGAGTGTTTCAACAGGGCCATCTTCCGATGGCGCGGTTGAATCAAGCAGGGCCTCCCCCGTCAGTAGGTTCAGAACGCAGGACAACGCGGCTCACGGAGGCAGGTCATGAAGGCGATGCTCAAGAAGATGGTGGTGGCTGTGGCGCTCGTCGCGAGCTCCCCGGTGATGGCGGCCGACTTCCACGCCGCCACCCCCCTCGTGAGCCGCCAGGACCAGACCCGCATGGAGCGCGAGCGGCAGGAGCGCGAGCGGCAGGCCCGGCTGGAGCGGGAACGGCAGGAGCGCGAGCGGCAGGCCCGTCTGGAGCGCGAGCGGCAGGCGCGGGAGCGGCAGGCCCGGTTGGAGCGCGAGCGGCAGGAGCGGGAGCGGCAGGCGCGGGTGGAGCGCGAGCGGCAGGAGCGGGAGCGCCTGGCCCGGCTGGAGCGCAGCCGCTACGGCGGTGGGTGGCTGAACTAGGCGGCCACGGTGTCACGGCTTGAAGCAGCACGGAGGCCCGGGGGCGGATGACCACCCTCGGGCTTCTTCGCGTCTGGCGCTCAGTTGGCCAGCGGCTCCACGGTCAGCTCGCGGGTACCGGCGTCCGGGGCCGTGCCTCCGTCGGACGTCACCACGCCGCCCGCTCCCACGATGCCGCCCGTCGCTTCCGGCTCGCCCGTCTCCGGCGTGAACTCCAGCGTCTCCACGAAGATGCGCCCCGGCAGCCGCAGGTCCATGGCGGTGACGCGCTCGCGGTCGCGCAAGTCGTAGAGCTGCTGCGCCACGGAGCCCGCCGGCACGCGCTCGTCGGAGAAGAAGATGTAGACGCGCACCTTCCCCTCCTGCACCGGCACGCGGAAGCTGGTGTTCGCGACGGGGCGGCCCGGGTCGCAGCGGATGGAGCGGTTCTCGCGCGTGAGCGTGAGCTGCCGGATGACGCCCTTCTCGGACATCGTGAAGAGCATGCAGTAGGGGAGCTGTCCCTCGACGGGGATGATCTCCATCGTCGCGGGGCCCGTGCGCTTCACCTGCGCGCGCGTCACCTTCGCGGGCGGCTTCGCGTCGTCGCAACTCATGATGCCCGCGCCCAGCACCATCACCGTCAACAAGCCCGTCCAGCGCGTCATGTGTTCCTCCTCGGGAAGGTGGAATGGCCGACACCGCCAGCCTACCCCGGCCCCATGCCTTCCGGTCCTGTCCGCTTTTCGTGGACGCCCGTGAGGCCGCCGAGTGCACGGTCGTGCACATGGCTTCCTGCGTCATCCGGGCCCGGACCTACTCCGGGCGTTGGTAGACAATGACCTGCGGCGTTTCGTCCAGGTACAGCCCGGTGACCGGCGTGCGCGTGCCGAAGGCCTGCCACGTGAGGAACTCGTGCTCGCGGAACTCCTGGTGGTACTGGTACGCGACGATGTCCGCGTCGAACGGGCTGTTCACCGCTCGCACGTCCGCGCGCAGCATGCCGTTGCGCTGGTAGTCGCGGAACGAGAAGCCGTTCACCTCGTGCAGGTAGACGCGTGCGCCCTGCTTCGCGTGTTCGTTGATCCACGGCAGCACGCCGGTGACGTGGCTGGACCAGAACTGCCGCTGCATCCCCAGCGTCGCCGAGCCTGGCAGCCCGCCCGCCAGCTCCGAGTACGCCGCCGTGCCGTACGGGAACACCCGCACCAGCCCCAGCAGCGCGGGCGCCATGAGCAGCGCGAACACCGGCACCGTCACCGCCAGCGGTGACACCGAAGGCCGCCGCGCCTTCAGCACCTCCCACAGCGCGAAGCACCCGCGCGCCACCGCCGCGCCCGCGAGGATGCCCAGGAAGGGCATGGACGGGAACCAGTGCTTCACGCCGCCGAAGTGCGGCACCTGCGGGTGGCTGATGATGAGGATGGACGTCACCGCGTTGACGCCCACCAGCGCCTCCGCCGCCGTGGGCATCCGCACCCAATCGCGCGTGCGTTCACTCACGCTGAGCAGCGCGCGGCCCACGAGCGCCACGAAGCCCGTCACCATGGGCGCGAAGAGGCTGGTGGGCACCGTCAGCGCCGTCTTCACCAGCACGTAGCTGAGCGGGAAGGGCGGCCCTCGCATCAACGTGCCCAGGTAGAACCAGGCGTAGTGGTTGTGCGTCGCGTGGAAGGCCAGGTACCACGCGGTGCGGTCCACCGGCGCGTGCCAGAGGTAGGGCCAGTGCAGGTAGAAGAGGACGGGGCCCAGCACCGCCATGGCCGCCAGCGGAACCAGCGCCTGCGTCACCGGCAGGCTGACGCGCCGCAGCTCCCTCAGCAGCACCGCGCAGCCCACCGCGAGCCCCACGAAGAACAGCGTGTGCGGGCTCAGGAGCAGGAACTTCTTCTGGAACCCGGCGGGCCCGCCCAGGAACACCACCAGCAGGCCGTACAGCACCGCCACCGCGGCGAAGAGCCCCACGAAGCGGAAGAGCCGCACGCGGGCCTCGGGGTTGCCTTCGCTTGCCTGCCAAGCGCGCCACAGCGCGAACGGCGACAGCACGAACGGCAGGAAGAGGGCGTTGTGCTTCGTGGCGAGGGCCAGGCCGAACGCCACGCCGCACGCGACGCCCCAGCGGGTGCTCTCCAGCGCGCGCCAGAAGCAGTACACGACGAGCAGCCACATCGCGGCCACCGGCATGTCGAAGCACGCCAGCTCCGCGTTGAAGTACTGGCGCGGCACCAGCAGGAAGGAAAGGGCGGCGAACCACCCCGCGGTGCGGCCGTACAGCGCGCTGCCCAGGAGGAAGCACAGCGCGGGCACCAGCGCCGCCATCGCGAACGCGGGCAGCCGGTAGGCCGTCGCGTCGCGCATCACGCCCAGCGTGTCGTGGAAGAGCAGGTGGCTCAACCCGAACAGCGTCTTCATCAGCGCCGGGTGCTCGTGGTTGTAGTCCCACGAGCGCACGATGGCGCTGTCCGTGAATGCCTGCGCGGGCGAGTGCAGCAGCAGCCGGAACCACTGCGAATAGCCCTCCGCCGCGGCGAAGTAGACGCTCTCGTCGCGCGTGAAGCCCACGGCGGCTTCCGTGCTCCACAGCGCCGCGAACGCCAGCACCCACAGCGCCAGGGCCGTGAACTTCTCCTCGCGCGTGGCGGGGCGTCCGGTCATCTGAAACGTCACCGGAGCTGTCATGGCTTCACCCCCACCGCGGGCTCCAGCGCCATCACGTCCAGGCACACCTGCCGCGACTCCGCGTTGTCCGCCTGCACCCAGACCTTCACCGTGCGCGGCGGCCCGGGCGGCAGCACCACCTCCGCCTTCTGCACGCCCTCGCGGCCCGGGGGAATGGGCACGTCCAACAGCCGCTCGCCCGAGGCCGCGTCATCCACGCCCAGGTACGAGGTGGACAGGCGCGGGTCCTTCGGGTGCGCGAACTCGAAGATGATGCCGCCCTCCAGCCGCAGGCCCATGCCGGACGGCACGTTGGCGAACTCCGCCACCAGCCGCTGCGCGCCTCCGGGCGCGTGCATCCACAGGCAGTGCCGGGGCTCGTAGAGGATTTCGTGCCACTCCGGCGCCACGTACAGGTGCGGCGGGCCAGGGCAGCGGTGCACACGCCCGTCGAAGGGGCAGTCCCGGCGCGAGCCGTCCGGCTGCTCCAGGTACACGTGCGCCGCGTTCGCGGACTCGCTCGCCACCCAGTGGCGCGGGCGGTAGCGGCCGTTCTCGTAGAGGCGCAGCGACAGCGGGCCCATGCGCGACTCGGGCCCCAGCGCCTTGCGGCTGGGGAGGAAGGCCGCGTCGAACGCGCCCACGTCGGAGCGGGGCAGCTCCGGCTGGCCCAGCACCCAGATGCGCGGGTGCGCGCTCAGGTCCGCGCCGTCCGACTCCAGCCACCCGTACACGGGCACGGAGGACGGCACGAACAGACGGGCGCGCTCGGTCCACCAGGGGAACAGCAGCACCGCGTCCCCGGGGCGCGCATCGCGGGCCAGCACGTCCGCCATGGCGCGCTCGTCCGCGTCCGTGGGCAGCCGGCCCGGAAGCCTCAGCTGGAAGACCAGGCACAAGAGCGCGACGAGCAACAAGGCCCCCAGCTCCACCAGGGGCAGGGCGCGCAGGGCCTTAGGACTTGGCAAGACGGATCTTCTGCTCGCTCTTTTCGCGGCAGAAGGTGCAGAAGATGTGGTCGCCCTGATTGAAGGACGGCGTCCAGGGCGGGTACATCGAGCAGCGCGGATCCAGGCAGTGGTGCAGCTCCCAGAGCGTGCCCAGCTGGTGCAGCGCGTGGCGCGCGATGGGCTTGAAGTCCTTCTCCAGGTCCTTGAACGGCGCGATGGAGAGGATTGCCCGGTCCTTGCCGTATCTGGCGAAGCCCGACGTGGGCGCCTTGCCGCTGGGCAGGTCCCGGTCCTTCAGCTTGCGCGAGGTGAGCAGCAGCACCTTGTCGTCCTTGTAGGCCCGGATGCCCTTCACCTCATCGAGCAGCTTCTCCGCGTCCAGGGGCTCGGACATGCCCGCGGGGACTTCCGCGGAGCCGCTGTGCTCGCTGCCCACGCCAAAGGCCGTGTAGAGCGTGCGGTTGAACTTGGCGAGCTGCTTGTCGTCGAAGGGGTCCAGCGTCACGACGCGAATCACGGGGCGTCACCTCGGCGGGAAGGCCCTCGCGGTGCCGGGCGCGCGCTTGCGGCGCGACGCGGGCGGCCGGAGGGCCGTGGGGTTCACTCGTCCTCGGGCGGCTTCGCCTTGGGAGGACGGCCACGCTTCTTGGGCGCGGCGGGCTCCGCGGGTGCGGCGCCCTCGGGTGGTTTGGCCTTGGGCGGACGGCCGCGCTTCTTCGGGGCGGCGGGCTCGGCGCCCTCCGCCACCTCGGGCTTCGGCTTGGGCGGACGGCCGCGCTTCTTCGGAGCGGCGGCCTCCTCGCCTTCGGCCGGCTTGGCCTTGGGCGGACGGCCGCGCTTCTTGGGAGCATCCTCGCCCCCCTCCTCGCCGCCTTCCTCCTCGCCGCCTTCTTCCTCGGAGGACTCCGCTTCGGACTCGGACTGCGGCTCCTCGTCCGAGGGCAGGTCCAGCTCCCCGCCCTCCAGACCCATGAGGTCGCCGTCCAGGTCCATGTCGTCCTCGTCGCCACCGGGCCGCGCGAACTCCGCGGCGGTGCGCTTGGGACGCTCCTTCCCGGGCGGGAAGAGGACGATGTCGATGGAGTCCTCGGCGTTGGCCTCGGCGGTGCCCAGCGCGGCGGCGACCTCCGAGACCAGCAGGTGCCGGGCGTTGTCGTAGAGCTCGCGCTCCTTGGTGGGCAGCGGCCGCAGCTCGCTGAGGACCTGGAGGCCCTTGACGACCTCCGCCAGACCCAGGATGCCGCCCTGGGTCATTCGGTCCAGGTTGGTGCGCGCGCGTTGCTTCCAGTCCAGGTCGGCCTTGTCACTGTCCGAGCGGAGGAACGCGTAGATCTCCTCCACGTCGGTGGGACTGGCCACCTTGCGCACGCCGATGGAGAGGATCTTCCCCTGCGGCACCATCACGACCGCGCCGTCTTCCTCCCGGCGCATGGTGACGAAGGTGAGGCTCTGGCCCGCCACCTCCTTCACGTCGATGGCGGCAACGCGGCAGACCCCCTGGTTGGGGTAGACGACCCGGTCTCCAACCTGGAGCTGGAGTGCAGCGGACCCTTCTGGCATGGCCCCCTCGTGGGCGGGTGGGATGATCACCGAAGCGAGCGCCGGTCGTAGCACCGAGCCTCGCCGGATGCCACGAGATTACCGGGGAAGCATTGTCATCCGGTTGGCATTGCGCTGCGCTTCCAACAGCTTGGCCATGACCTCGTGCGCCTGTGAGTCCAGGACAGCGTCGATTTGGGCGTCGGTCGGCCCCTCGTCCGCCGTGCTTCCGGGCCGTGCGTCCACGCGGGTGGAAAGTCCCACCGTCGCCATCACCGCGATCCCCAGGGCCAGCACCGCCAGCAGCTTCTTCATGAGCGTCCTCCGTGGCGGCCCAGGGTAGGGGCGGCGCCCGGATGATCAATTTTTCGGCTACAGGCTGGCGGTGTCCTGTAGCGGCCCGTCGCTCGCTACTGGTGCAGCGGCGCCACCGGCGTCACCTCCAGCGTGAGGCCGCCGGAGTTGTCCTGGACGTCGTCATCCGGGAACGCGAGCCGCAGCCAGCTCGCGCCGCGCATCACCGTGGGCTGGTTGACCTCCAGCACCTCCAGCGTGCCCGGGGCCACGGCCGGGGACGGTCCCGCGCCGTGCAGCGCGAGCACGCCGCCCACCTCGCCGCCGCCGAAGCCGCGCGTGCGCGCCGGTTCCCCGGCCGAACGCACGACGACGCGGTAGGTGGTGGACGGATCCAGCTCCCGGAGCGTGAAGCCGTCGTGGGGTGACAGCGAGACGGCGTGCCGGCGCGCGTCCAGGAGCAGGGTGGTGATGGCGCCGCTCGCCTGTTCGCGCACGTGCACCTGGAGCGCGCCGCGGTTGTCGTCGGGCCGGTCGTCCCAGAGGAACACGTAGAGGACGGAGGCGTCGCGCACCAGCACCTCGTCGGCGCCCACCAGTCCGAAGCTGTCGCGCGCCGTCAGCGCCGTGCCGCCCTCCAGGAAGTACACGGCCTGGGCCACCGGCAGCGGGCCGCCCACCGACACGCGGCCCTCCACGCGCAGGCCGTAGGCGCGGGAGGGATCCAACCGCATGCGCGCCGCCTGGGACGGGGGCACGCGCAGGGCATGCGCGACCGCGCTGAGCGCGAACGGGCCGCCGGAGGAGTAGCGGGCGAAGGATGCGGGCGTGTCGCCCGGACCCGCGCGGGGCAGGGCGCGCGCCGCGACTGCTTGCTTCGGCGCGAGCCGCGCATGGACCGCCAGCGTGGTGCCGCGCTCGGCGTGCACGCGCTGGCTGAAGGGCACCATGCCCGGCATCAGCACCTCCAGCACATGGTCGCGGTCCGACGGCAGCTGGGTGATGAGCGTGGGCGTCGTCTCCGCCAGCGTCCGGCCGTCCACGCGGATGACGGCGCCCGCGGGAGAGGAGCTGAGCTCCACCGCGAACGTGTTGGAGCCGCCCATCACCAGGCCCAGCCACATGGCTACGAGCGCCGCCACCGCCACCGGCGCGCCGCGCACCGCCCAGCCGCGCAGGGAGCGGTGCCACGCGGGCGGCGGCTCCGGAGGCATCGCTTGCGGGGGCAGGGGCTGCGTCGTCAAATCGCCTCGGGGCTCACCCCCGGGCTCGGAGTCGTGGAGGGGGACCTCCGGAGGCGTGGCGATGGGCGGCGGTTCGGCGACGCCGCTCCAGCGGCCCACCCGTGCGACGAACTCGCGCGGCAGCTGCACCGGGCGGCCGGACTCCACGAGCTCCGGCTCGAAGAGGTAGCCCATGAAGTGGCCCAGGTCGCTGGCGGACACGTCCGGCGCGGTGACGTGGAGCTGTCGCGCCAGCGCCTCCGCGAAGGCCTGAGCGGTGGGGTAGCGCTGCTCCGGGCTGGTGGCCATCGCGGTGAGCAGGATGCGCTCCAGCGCGGCCGGGATGTTCGGCGTCCACTCGCGCGGGCGGGGGAAGTCGCCCTGGGAAATCTTGCGCAGCACGTCCTGGAGCGAGCCCTCGAAGGGGCGCCGTCCGCAGAGCATCTCGTAGAGGACCGTGCCCGCGGCGAACACGTCCGTGCGCGCGTCCAGCGCCTCGCCGCGCGCCTGCTCCGGCGCGAAGTAGACGTACTTGCCCTTCGCGGGGTCCGCCTTCGTGTCGGAGCGCCCGGCGAGCCGCGCCCGCGCGATGCCGAAGTCCACCAGCTTCACCTGCCCCTCGAAGGAGAGGAGCACGTTCTGCGGGCTCACGTCCCGGTGGACGATGTGCAGCGGGCGGCCGTTGTCATCCAGCCGCGTGTGCGCGTACGCCAGCCCCCGCAGCATGTCGATGGCCACCAGCACCGCCAGCGGCGGCGGCAGCGCGGGCAGCCCCTTCTCCCGCGCCCGGCGAAGCACGTGCGAGAGCGGATGGCCGTCCACCCACTCCATCGCGAGGAAGTACTCGCCCTCCACCTCGCCGAAGTCGAAGATCTGCGCGATGTTGCCGTGCGACAGCCCCAGCGCGATGCGCGCCTCGTTGATGAACATGGACACGAACGCGCTGTCGTCCGCGTAGCCCGGGAGGATCTTCTTGATGACCACCGGCTTCGTCACGCCCGCCACCGCCGTCATCCGGGCGCGGTAGATCTCCGCCATGCCGCCCGTCGCGATGCGCTCGAGCAGTTTGTACTTGCCGAACTGGAAGCCGGCGGAAGGCGGCGGCACGTTCGAATCGGCTCCGGTGGAGGGGAGTCCTTCGCAAAAACCGCGAGAAGCTATCATGAGGCCATTCAGACGCTCTGGGTGGAATATTCCGCTACGCTCGCCAGCCTGTTCCCGTAACCGTGCATTCTTCCTCCTGGTGTGGAGCACCCTCACATGGGGTGGCTGCCGGGAGTCACCTCCCGCCGAACCGGCACGCACGGTAGCCCCGGAGCCAGCACTCCGTGTGGATCCGGGAGCCCCTCCACCCGCTCCCGCGGACGCGGGCACCTGGGCGGATGCGACCGTCACGCCCGTGTCCGCGCCCGTCTGGGGCGAGCCTCTCCCGGAGGACGTCCTCCGGCTGGAGCTGTCGGGAGATCAGGTGCGCCTGGGCGCGGAGACCTTCACGCCAGCCCGCGCCCGGGACGCGGCCAGCCTGGCGGAGCGGGTTCGGGGCAAGGACGTGCTCGTCGCCGTGGAGGACTCGGACACGTTCCTCGCGCAGGTGTCGGACGCGCTGGCGGTCTTGCGCGCGCAGGCGGCGGAGGTGTGGCTCCAGCACCCGGACGCGCCGGTGGCCTACCGGTTGGTGCTGCGCGACGAGCAGGGCTTCCGGGCGTGGCTGGAGGAGGTGGCGCCCGGCAAGCTGCGCATCATCCAGCGCGCGGACGGCTTCGAGCTGAGCACCAGCGTGGGCAAGCTGCCGGGGCCGGACCGCAACGGACCCTCCGTGCCGGTGCGCGGCGGGCGCCAGGACATCGCGACGCTGCGGCGGGAGCTGGCCCGGCTGAAGACGCGCTTCACCACATCGGACGACCTGTGCCTCGTGCCGTCGTTCGGTACGGAGGTGGGGCAGGTGGCGCGGGCGCTCGGCGGCACGTACGTCGCGCCGGAGGAGGGGCTCTTCGACACGCTCTGCCTCGTGTACCCCACGCCCCGGTCCGCTCCGGACGCGGGTTCCCCGTAACACAGGGACCAGGAAGCCTGCCGCCTGCAGGCCGGGCACGCACCCCGGGTGGAGTCCCACGTCGCCTTGAGGTGGTGGGGCCGCGCCGCTACTACCCGTGACAGTCCGCGCGCCCTAATGTCCCGCGCGCGTTTCCCCTGAAGGCTTCGGAGGGCAATGCTCCCTCCCCGGAGGTCGTTGATGGTCGCCGCAACCGAGCCCGCTTCCCGTCCCCAGGATGTTCTCGCCGGGGCCACCTTCCTCTTCCAGGAGGTGGGCTCCACCCGCATCCTCACGCCGGAGGGGTTCTCCGAGGAGCAGCGGCTCTTCTTCAAGACGGCGCTCCAGTTCTGCCGTGAGCAGGTGCTGCCCCAGGCCGCGCGCATCGAGGGCAAGGACAACGCTCTGCTGCGCGACCTCCTGCGCCGCGCGGGCGAGCTGGGCCTCTTGAGCGTGGACATCGCGGAGACCTACGGCGGCACGGGTCTGGACAAGACGACGTCGCTGCTGCTCGCGGAGGCCATGAGCCTGTTGGGCTCGTGGTCGGTGACGTCCAGTGCGCACACCGGCATCGGGTCGCTGCCCATCGTGTGGTTCGGCAACGAGGCGCAGAAGGCGAAGTACCTGCCCAAGCTCGCCACGGGTGAGTGGGTGGCGGCGTACGCGCTGACGGAGCAGGGCAGCGGCAGCGACGCGCGCGGGGCGAAGACGAAGGCGGTGAAGTCCGCGGACGGCAAGCACTACGTCCTCAACGGCTCCAAGCTCTACATCACCAACGCGGCCTTCGCGGACGTGTTCGTCGTCTTCGCGCAGGTGGACGGCGACAAGTTCACCGGCTTCATCGTGGAGAAGGACACCCCGGGCCTCACCGTGGGCCCGGAGGAGCACAAGATGGGCATCCGCGGCTCGTCCACGTGCCCGCTCTACTTCGAGGACGCGCAGGTGCCCGTGGAGAACCTGCTGGGCGAGCTGGGCAAGGGCCACCGCATCGCCTTCAACATCCTCAACTACGGCCGCCTGAAGCTGGGCGCGGGCGTCATCGGGAGCATGAAGCTGCAGCTGCGGAGCGCGCTGAAGTTCGCGCAGGAGCGCAAGCAGTTCAAGGCGCCCATCGCCACGTTCCCGCTCATCCGCGAGAAGCTCGCGCGCATGGCCACGCTCGTCTACGCGGTGGAGAGCATGACGTACCGCACGGCGGGCCTGGTGGACGGGCGGCTCGCGTCCAAGGAGCGCTCGGACGCGGACTACGACGCGCACGTCATCGCCGCGATGGAGGAGTTCGCCACCGAGGCCTCCATCATGAAGGTCTTCGGCTCGGAGGCCCTCGGCTTCCTGGTGGACGACGCGGTGCAGGTGCACGGCGGCGCCGGCTACATCGAGGAGTACCCGGTGGAGCGCGCCTACCGCGACGCGCGCATCAACCGCATCTTCGAGGGCACCAATGAAATCAACCGGATGCTCATCACCGGCATGCTCCTCAAGCGCGCCGTGAAGGGCGACCTGCCGTTGTTCGCGCAGGCGCGCTCCGTGGCGGAGGAGCTGAGCCGCGGCGAGCGGCCCCGCGCCGGCCGTCATGACGCGCTCGCCAACGAGGAGATCGCCGCCGAGTGCGCCAAGCACCTGGCCATCCACGGCATGCGCCTGGCCGCGGAGACCTTCGGCACGGAGCTGGACAAGCACCAGGAGGTCATGGCCGCGCTGGCGGACGTGGTGATGGACGCGTACGCGCTGGACTCCATGGTGACGCGCACCCGTCAGGCGGCCACCGGTGGCGTGCAGGACCCCGTGCGCGTGGCGCTGGTGCGGCTGTACGCGATGGAGTCCACCACGCGCGCCTTCGAGCGCACCCGCCGCGCGCTCTGCGCCACGCTCAAGGGTGACGCGCTCACGCTGGAGTTGAAGCGCCTGTCCGCGCTGGACGCCTTCACGCCGTACGACCCGGCGGAGCTGCGCGAGACCATCGTCGCGGGCCTGGAGGAGGCCGACGGCTACCCGTACAACCCGCTGTAACGGATGAAGCGCGCGGGTGCCCTGGACGCAGCGTCAGGGCATCCGCGACACGGCATCCAGGCCGAAGCTGACCCGGGCCCGCCAGGGCGCGGGCGGCAGGTGCTCCAGCGCCATCAAGGCCTCCAGCCGCTGGAGCATTTCCGGCCGCAGCCGGCCGAACGTCGCGCCGAAGCCCGGCGTCACCGCCTGCGCCACGCCCTTGCGCGGCACGGACGACGTCCACGCCACCTCGCCGTGGAGCAGCAGCGGCCCCTCCTTCATGTCCATCTCCATGAAGAAGGGCGTGCCCACCAGCACCTCGCGGGGCAGGGCGGGGGCGTCCACCTCCAGGCCCACGCCGCCGCGGGAGATGTCGCGCACATAGAAGAACGGCGCCCGGGGGTCGGCCTCCCTCGCGCGCAGGTGCAGCGGCAGGCGCGGGAAGCGGCGCAGGCCGTTCTGCTCCTCCTGGGCGAAGATGAACTGGAGCACCGCGTCCAGCGCGCTGCGATCCTCCGCGCCGTCGTAGCGCACGGTGAGCATGAAGCGCTCGCCGGGGCGCGGCTCCACCTTGACGACCTCGCCCAGCACCTCCACCGGCCGCGGCATGCCGCCCGCGTGCAGTTCAAAGGTGAAGCGGGTGCCCAGGGGGAGGGCCTTGCGCGTCTCCAGGGTGACGCCGCCCTGACCCACGCTGCGGGTGTACTCACCGACCAGCGACTGTGGCGTTTTGTAGGCCACCTTCAGTCGAACGTTCGTGTTCACGCGCTCGCCAGTCTCAGCCTGGGAGCGAAAGAACTCAAGTTTACCCCACCCCCAAAGGTAGGCCGTCCGGCATGTGCCCCAGCGGATGTCCGCCGGCGGGCGCGCGGTGTTCCAGCCTGTTGCGCGCTTTCTTGACCCCCCTGGGGGGGGCGCGTATGTATGCCGGCCGCAGAGGGGTAAGAAGTGGGAAGGAGTGGTGGTCCGTCCCGTGCTGGGCTGAAAAGGTGGATCGTCCCGCGTGTTCCGAGGCGTCTATGAGCACCAGATCGACGCGAAGGGGCGCACCAGCCTCCCGGCGAAGCTTCGGGAGACGTTGGTGGGCGCCTACGACGAGCGGCTCATCGTCACCACGGCCCTGGACCCCTGCCTCCACGCCTATCCGGTGCGGGAGTGGGAGGCGTTGGAGACCGCGCTCGCCCGGCGCAACCCCATGGAGCCGGGGGTCAAGACGTTGATGCGGCTGTACGTGGCCAGCGCGCAGGAGTGCCCGCTGGACAAGCTGGGCCGGTTGCTCATCCCGCCGTCGCTCAGGGCGTACGCGAAGTTGGAGAAGGAAGTGGTGTGGGCGGGGATGGTGAAGGTGATTGAGCTTTGGAGCCAGGAAGGCTGGGCGAAGGCGCAGGAGGACGCGCGCCAGGAAGCCACCTCCCCGGACGTGTTGCGGGTGCTGGGCGAGCTGCGCCAGCCGTAGCCAGGAAGTCGACAGCTTTTGTTTCGCGAGAGAAGGGTGGGCAGGCGCATGGACCAGCTTCAGGAGGTTCGTCGGACCAGGGCGGTGGTGGCGGCGTCCGAGCGCGTGGAGACGCTGATGCTGGAGGGCGAGCTGGAGGAGGCGGACCTGCTCAAGCTGTGCGAGGACCTGATGCACCGCCTGCACCGGGGCACCCGTCAGGTCGTCCTCGACTTCGCGGACGTGTCTCACCTGAACTACCGCGGCGTGCGCCCGCTGATGGCCCGCACGGACGCGTTCCGCCGCTCCGGTGGTGACGTGAAGCTGTCCGGGCTGTCGCCGTACCTGGCCGCCATCTTCCGCGCGGCCGGCGCCCATGACGCCTTCGAGCTGTACCCGCACATGAACGATGCCCGGGCCGCCTTCCAGCTCGCGCGCGCTCCCTTCGTCTGACCCTGCACCCAAGGCCCCCTCCCGTGGACTTCCAGCACCAGACCGTCCTGCTCCACGAGACGGTGGAGCTGCTGAACCCGGCGGAGGGCAAGGTCATCCTCGACGGCACGCTCGGTGGCGGAGGCCACACGCAGGCGCTGCTCGCCCGAGGCGCCACGGTCGTGGGCGTGGACCGGGACCCCGTGGCGCTGGCCGCGGCCACCGCCCGCATGGGCGTCAACGCGCGCTTCCAGGCCCGGCAGGGCAACTTCGCGGACCTTCTCAGCGTCGCGCAGGACCTGCTGCCCGTGGACGGCGTGCTGGTGGACCTGGGCGTGTCCTCGCCCCAGCTGGACGTGGCCGAGCGCGGCTTCTCCTTCATGAAGGAGGGCCCGCTGGACATGCGCATGGGCGACAGCGGCATCACCGCCGCGGAGCTCATCGCCGAAACGGACGAGCGCGACCTGGCGAAGCTGCTCAAGGACTACGGGGAAGAGCCCTTCGCGCGCCCCATCGCGCGAGAGCTGAAGAAGGCGCTGCCCCAGCGCACGCTGGAGGCCGCGGAGGTGGTGAAGCGCGCCGTGCCTCGCAAGGCGTGGCCGGACCGCATCCACGTGGCCACCCGCACCTTCCAGGCGCTGCGCATGGCGGTGAACGGGGAGCTGGAGGCGCTGGACTCGCTGCTCGCCGCGCTGCCCTCGCTGCTCAAGGTGGGCGGCCGCGCCGCGGTCATCTCCTTCCACTCCCTGGAGGACCGGAAGGTGAAGGAAGCCTTCCGTGCCCTGGTGGGCGGGTGCACCTGTCCGCCGGGCTTCCCGGTGTGCGTGTGCAACAGCCAGGGTGACTTCGTCCTCGTGTCCAAGAAGGCCGTCGCGGCTTCCGAAGCGGAAGTCGAGGCCAACCCCCGCTCTCGCAGCGCGCACCTGCGCGCGGTGGAGAAAATCCGATGAGCAAGGCCCTCTCGCGTCCCTCCGTGTCCGTGGCCGGCGTGCTGATGCACCTGCTGCCCGCCGTCATGCTCTTCACCCTGTTCGCGGCCGTGGGCATCCTCCACGTCACCAGCCGCGTGCTGGTGGTGGACATGGGCTACCGCCTGTCCAACGCGGAGGGCGAGAGCCGCTCGCTCACCCGGGAGAACGACCGGCTCAAGCTGGAGCTGGCCACGCTCAAGGCGCCGGGCCGGTTGGAGCGCGTGGCCCGTGAGCAGCTGGGCATGGCCATGCCCAAGGGCGGCGCGGTGGTGTCCCTGGCGGACGAGCGCGTGAAGGGCTCCGGCACCGCGCAGGCCCGTTCCGCGGCCCCGGCCGTCCGCGTGGCGGAGCGGGGGACCCAGCGGTGAGGGACCTGAAGAGCGCGCGGATTCCGGAGTCGAACACGAAGGGGCTCAGGCTGCGGGTCCAGCTCTTGTTCGGGCTGTTCCTCGCGCTCCTGGGCACGGCGTTCGGCCGCGCGGTCTACCTCCAGGTCTTCCAGCAGGAGAAGCTGCGGGGCCTCGCGCAGGACCAGTACGTCCGGCAGATCGACATCCCCGCCCGGCGCGGAGACATCTTCGACCGGCGCGGCACGCCCCTGGCGCAGAGCGTGGAGGTGGACTCCATCTGGGTGGACCCGTCCCTGCTCCCCGACGTGCCGCAGGCGGCCCGTCAGCTCGCCCGCGCCGTGCACCTGGACAGCGGCGACC
Source organism: Corallococcus sp. AB018 (assembly GCF_003986945.1). Lineage (NCBI taxonomy): Bacteria > Pseudomonadati > Myxococcota > Myxococcia > Myxococcales > Myxococcaceae > Corallococcus > Corallococcus sp. AB018. The sequence goes on from NZ_RAWR01000015.1 coordinate 55,907, forward strand.
TGACCGCGCGCCTGTCGCGCGCCAGGCGCTTCGCGTGGGTGAAGCGCCAGGCGAAGCCCCAGGAGGTGGAGGCGGTCAAGGCGCTGGGCCTGCCCGGCCTGGGCTTCACCAAGGAGCCCAAGCGCTTCTATCCCCAGCGTGAGCTGGGCGCGCACATCGTGGGCATGGTGGGCACCGACGGCCACGGCCTGGAGGGCCTGGAGCTGGCCTTCGAGGACGAGCTGTCCGGGCAGAACTCGCGCACCTCCGGCTTCCGCGACGCCAAGGGTCGCAAGCTGATGGTCCAGGGCGCCATGGATCCGCTGGAGCGCCAGGGCGCCGCCGTCACGCTCACGCTGGACCGCCACCTCCAGTACGTGGCGGAGAAGGCGCTGGCCAAGGCCGTGGACGACGCCAAGGCGGCGGCGGGCATGGCGGTGGTGTTGGATCCGCGCACCGGGGAGATTCTCGCGCTGGCGAACAACCCGCGCTTCAACCCCAACACGCCGGAAGACGGCGTGAAGAACGCCATCCGCAACCGCGCCGCGCTGGACTCCTTCGAGCCCGGCTCCACGATGAAGGCCTTCGTGGTGGCCGCCGCGCTGGAGCAGAAGGCCATCACCGCGGACCAGCTGTTCTTCTGTGAGAACGGCTCCCTGCGCATCGGCCGTCACACCATCCGGGACACCCACCCGCACGGCTGGCTCAACGCGCAGGGCATCCTCCAGGTGTCCTCCAACATCTGCGCCGCGAAGGTCGCCGAGGCCCTGGGCCGCGAGAAGTTCGTCGCCGGCTACCACGCCTTCGGCTTCGCGGAGCGCACCGGTCTGGCGCTCACCGGCGAGAGCCGCGGCGTCATCCCGTTTCCGAAATCGGACATCTCCCTGGCCACCCAATCCTTCGGCCAGGGGATGACCTCCACCGCCGTCCAGCTGACGGCGGCCTACGGCGCGCTGGCCAACGACGGCGTGCTGATGCGCCCGTTCCTGGTCTCCAAGGTGGTGGACCCGGACGGCGTGGTACTGCTGGAGAACCAGCCCACGGAGCTGCGGCGGGTGGTTTCCCAGAGGGTGGCGCGCCAGGTCGTGGGCATGCTCGAGAGCGTGGTGGTCAAGGGAGGAACCGCGCCCAAGGCCGCCATGGACGACTACCGGGTGGCCGGCAAGACGGGTACCGCACAGAAGGCGGACCCCGTGGCACGGGGGTATTCCGACAAACGCATCGCGTCGTTCGCGGGCATGGTACCGGCCGAGGCCCCGCGCGCCGTGATTCTCGTGGTGGTGGACGAACCCAAGACAGACGTATACGGGGGGAACGTGGCTGCCCCTGCCTTCAAGGAAATCGCTACCGCTGCCATGGCCCACCTGGCCGTGCCCCCGTCCCGGACGGTGGCACCCGCCGAGGTGGCCGCGGCCGCCGCGCCCGTGGTGCCCCCTCCGGCACCGAAGGCGTTGGCGAAGGTCGTGCCCGTTCGGGCCGGCCTGGAGGATGCGGTGACCGAGACTCCGGAGCCCGGCACGGTGCGTGTGCCGGACGTCCAGGGTCAGGCGGGACGGGAAGCCGTGGTGAAGTTGCTCGCCGCGGCGTTGGAGCCACAGCTGCAAGGAAGTGGACGAGTCGTATCTCAGACCCCCCCCGCCGGTGCGCTGGTGGAGAAGGGGGCCCGGGTGACGCTGGAACTGGCGACGCGGCAATGAGGCCGTGTCCTTTCCAGGCCCCGCAAGCAATGCGTGTGAAGGGGAAGAGATGAAGCTGACGGATGTCCTCGCAGGGTGTGGAGCCGAGCAGACCTCGGGCGGCCGTTCCGCGGTCGACGTCACGGGAGTGACGCAGGATTCGCGGCGCGTGAAGCCGGGGGATCTCTTCATTGCCGTGCCGGGCCTGAAGGAAGACGGGGCCCAGTTCATTGGTGAAGCCGTGTCGCGCGGCGCTGTGGCCGTGGTGTCGGAGAAGCAGGGCCAGTCGTCGCAGGTGCCGTTCTTCAAGGTGAGCAGCGCGCGCAAGGCGCTGGCCCTCATCGCGGCCAACTTCCACGGCCGTCCCGCGGACAAGCTGACGCTCCTGGGCGTCACCGGCACCAACGGGAAGACGACCACCACGTACCTGCTGGAGGCCATCCTCGCCACGGCCGCCATGTACACCGGCTCTCCGGCGCCGGGCGTCATCGGCACGCTGGGTTACAAGTTCGGTGGCAAGACGACGGAGCTGGCCAACACCACGCCGGACCCGCTGGAGCTGCACCGCATCTTCCGCGAGATGGTGGACGCGGGCGTGGAGACGGTGGTGATGGAGGTCTCCAGCCACGCGCTCGCGCAGGAGCGCGTGCACGGGCTCACCTTCAAGGCCGCCGGCTTCAGCAACCTGTCGCGCGACCACCTGGACTACCACAAGGACCTGGAGGAGTACTTCCAGGTGAAGCGCAAGCTCTTCCTGGAGAACCTGGGCGCCTCCGGCACCGCGGTCGTCAACGCGGACGACGCCTTCGCCAGCCGCCTCTACACGGAGCTGCGCAACCAGAAGCGCATGGCGTGGAAGTTCAGCCGCACGGGCGCGGGTGAAATCTCCGCCGCGGATGCCGCCTATTCGCTCAAGGGCATCGAGGCCACCCTGAAGACGCCCGCGGGCGACATCAAGGTGAAGAGCAAGCTCCTGGGGCCCCACAACCTGGAGAACATCATGCTCGCCGCCGGCATCGCGCTGGGCGCGGGCATCAGCCGCTCGGACGTGAAGAGCGGCATCGAGCTCGTCACGGGCGTGGCTGGCCGCATGGACCGCGCGGAGAACCACCGCGGCGGCCCGGCGCCGGCGGTGCTGGTGGACTACGCGCACACGGATGACGCGCTCAAGCGCTCCCTCGAAGCGGCGCGCGCGTTGGCCAAGGGCCGCGTCATCGTCGTCTTCGGCTGCGGCGGCGACCGCGACAAGGGCAAGCGCCCGCTGATGGGCGCGGTGGCCGCGGAGGGCGCGGACCTGGTGATGGTGACCAGCGACAACCCGCGCACGGAGGATCCGGAGACCATCATCTCCGAGGTGACGCCGGGCCTGGAGAAGGGCGGCCTGCGCCGCATCTCCGAGGGCAAGGCGAAGGTCGGGGAGAAGGGCTACCTGGTGGACGCGGACCGCCGCGCCGCCATCGAGCAGGTCATCAACCTGGCCAAGGACGACGACGTCGTCCTCATCGCCGGCAAGGGCCACGAGACCTATCAGACGGTAGGCACCGAGAAGCTCGCCTTCGACGACCGCGAGGTCGCCGCGCGCGCGCTGGCCAACCGCATCCCGGGCTGAACCTTCTCAAGGCCACCCCCCCCTCCATGGCCGTTCGATTCTCCGATGACGAGGTGGTGCAGGCGACGGGTGCGACCCGGCGCGGGGAGCCCGTGGAAGCGGGCTTTCCCGCCGTCTGCACCGACACGCGGTCGCTCACCCCCGGGTGCCTCTTCGTGGCGCTGCAGGGCGAGCGCTTCGACGCCCACGACTTCGTGGACGGTGCCCAGCGCCAGGGAGCGGCCGGGGCGGTGGTGAAGCGGGGGAGGGCGCTGCCGGCCCTGCCCCCGGGCTTCGCGTTGTACGAAGTGGATGACACCCTGGCCGCGCTGGGCGGCCTGGGCGCGCTGCACCGCCGCCGCTTCCAGATTCCGGTGGCGGCGGTGGGGGGCTCCAACGGGAAGACGACCACCAAGGAGATGGTGGGCGCCATCCTGGCCACGCGGGGCCCGGCGCTGAAGACGGAGGGCAACTTCAACAACGAGGTGGGCGTCCCGCTCACGCTCTTCCGGCTGGAGCCGTCCCACGTGGCGGCCGTCATCGAAGTGGGGATGAACCAGCCGGGCGAAATCGAACGGCTCACCCGAAAGGTCCAGCCGGACGCCGGTGTCATCACCGTCGTCCAGCCGGAGCACCTGGAGGGGCTGGGCAGCCTGGAGGGCGTGGCGGAGGCGGAAGGGGAGATGTTCCGCGAGCTGCTGCCCCAGGCCACTGCTGTCGTGAACGTGGACGACGCGCTCATCGTGCGCCAGGCCGCGCGCAGCGGCGCGAAGCACCTGACGTTCGGCCGGGCGGAAGGGGCGGATGTGCGCCTCACGGCGGTCCACACGCTGGGCCGCGACGGCATGGTGGCCACCGTGCGCTACCAGGAGAAGGACTGGCCGGTGCGCCTGCACTTCGTGGGGCCGCACAACGCGCAGAACGCGACGGCGGCGTTCGCGACGGCGCTGGCCCTGGGCTACTCCCCCGAGGAGTGCGTGAAGGGCCTGGAGTCCGCGCGGCCGTACGCGCGCAGGCTCAACATCGTGGATGGCAGGAACGGCATCACGGTGGTGGACGACTGCTACAACGCCAACCCGGCCTCCATGGAGGCCGCGCTCGTCACGCTGGGCACGCTGGTGCCGGAAGGCGGCCGGGCGGTGGCGGTGCTGGGCGACATGCTGGAGCTGGGCGCGGGCGAGGCGGAGGAGCATGCCCGGCTGGGTGAGCTCGTCGCGCGGCACGCGAAGCTGGTCGCGTTCTTCGGCCCCCGGTCCTCGGGCGGTCTGGGCAGCGCGGACATGGGAGATTCCGCCGCCCATTTCACCGAAGTGGAGCCATTGGTGGCGTGGTTGACGCCCCGGCTTTCGCCCGGTGACGTGGTGCTGGTGAAGGCCAGTCGCGGCATGCGATTGGAGCGCGTGGTGGCGGCCCTGACGGGCGCGGCACCCCCCGGAGGGAGTCACTAGTGCTGTACCTTCTGTACGAGCTCATCCAGAACACCGAGGCCGGGCGCGTCCTCAACTTCCTGCGCTACCCGACCTTCCGCATCATCGCCGCGGGCGTCTTCGCCCTGCTCCTGGGGATGCTCATCGGCCCGCGCCTCATCGCGCGGCTGCGCTTGAAGCAGCACGGGCAGAGCAACGTGCGCGAGGACACCCCGGACAGCCACCAGAAGAAGAAGGGCACGCCCACCATGGGTGGCGCGCTCATCCTCATCAGCATCGCGGCGGGCACGCTGTTGTTCGCGGACCTGAAGTCCCGCGGCGTCTGGGTGATGATCCTCCTCACCTTCAGCTACGGCTTCATCGGCTTCCTGGACGACTGGCTCAAGCTGTCCAAGCGCAACTCCAAGGGTTTGGCCGGGCGCAAGAAGATGGCGCTGCAGACGCTCTTCTTCCTCATCGCCATCTTCGGCCTGATGTGCACGTGGACGAAGGCGGACGGCTCCTTCGGGCCCACGCTGCTCATCGACACGCGGCTGACGCTGCCGTTCGTGCCGTCCCATTGGTTCAACCCGGACCTGGGCTGGTTCTACGTGGTGTTCGCGTGGGTCGTCATCGTGGGCACGTCCAACGCGGTGAACCTCACGGACGGCCTGGACGGCCTGGCCATCGTGCCCACCATCGTGTCGGCGGTGACCTTCTGCGTGCTCTGCTACGTGGCGGGCACCACGCTGCACATCGCGGACACGGAGACGGTGAACGGCGTCACGCGGCTGACCGCCACGCCGCTGTACCGCTACCTGGGCATCCTCCAGGTGCCGGGCGGCGCGGAGCTGGCCGTCTTCTGCGCGAGCATCGTGGGCGCGGGCATCTCCTTCCTCTGGTTCAACACCTACCCGGCGTCCGTGTTCATGGGCGACATCGGCTCGCTGGCCCTGGGCGGCGCGCTGGGCGGGCTGGCCGTGTTCTCCAAGAACGAAGTGGTGTCCGCCATCATCCACGGCATCTTCTTCGCGGAGGCGCTCTCCGTGATGATCCAGGTGACGTCCTTCAAGATGACGGGCAAGCGCGTCTTCAAGATGGCGCCCGTGCACCACCACTTCGAGCTCAAGGGCATGGCTGAGCCGAAGATCATCGTGCGTTTCTGGATTGTCGCCATCCTCTGTGGTGGCGTGGCCCTGCTGTCCCTGAAACTGCGCTAGTCGCTTTGCCCCCATCGAGGTCGGCCCACCCCATGAATCCCTCGCTGTCCGGTCGGAATGTCGCGGTGTTCGGGCTGGCCAAGAGCGGCGTCGCGGCGCTGCGGCTTTTGGTCCAGCAAGGCGCGAAGGTGACGGCGCTGGATGCGCGCTCCGAGGACGCGCTCGGCGACGTCGCGAAGGAGCTGCACGCGAAGGGCGTGACGCTCGTCACCGGCGCCACGCCCCCGGGGCTGCTCACCCGCCAGGACCTGGTGGTGGTGAGCCCGGGCGTGCCGCTGTCCCTGCCGGAGCTGGAGGCCGCGCGCACGTCGGGCGTCCCGGTGTGGGGCGAGATTGAACTCGCGGGCCGCCTCCTCACGGGCACCCGCTTCCTGGGCATCACCGGCACCAACGGCAAGAGCACCACCACGGCACTCACCGGCGAGCTGTACGCGAAGGCGGGCCTGCGCACCTTCGTGGGCGGCAACCTGGGGCGCCCGCTGGCCGAGGCCGCCATGTCCCCCGGGGACTGGGACGCGCTGGTGGTGGAGCTGTCCAGCTTCCAGCTGGAGGGCATCCACCAGCTCAAGCCCACGGGCTCGGCCATCCTCAACCTCACGCCGGACCACCTGGACCGCTACGCCAACCACGCCGTGTACGGCGCGGCCAAGGCGCGCATCTTCATGAACCAGGACGGCGCCAGCGACTTCGCCGTGGTGAACGCGGACGACGCGGCGGTGATGGGGCTGGCCGCTTCCGCGCGCGTGCCCGTGTACGGCTTCAGCCTCACGGGCCGCCCGGTGGTGGACGCGCCGAAGCTGGCGGGGCTGGCCATCGCGCGGCCCGGCGGCTTCGAGCTGGAGTTCGCGGGCGAGTCGTACACGCTCACCAACCGCTCGCTGCGGGGCGCGCACAACGCGCAGAACGCGATGGCGGCGGCGCTGCTGGCCCGGCTGGGCGGCGTGGCGAAGGACGCGGTGCAGGCGGGGCTGGACAGCTACCCGGGCCTGGCGCACCGGCTGGAGAGCGTGCGCGTGCTGGACGGCGTGGAGTGGGTGAACGACTCCAAGGCCACCAACGTGGACTCCGTGCTGGTGGCGCTCAAGGCCTTCGCTGGCGACGTGTGGCTCATCGCGGGCGGCAAGGGCAAGGGCGCGCCGTACGCGCCCATGGTGGAGGCGGGGCAGGGCAAGGTGAAGGGCGTGCTCACCATTGGCCAGGACGCGGACGCGCTGGCGCGGGCGTACGCGAACGACGCGCCGGTGCACGCGTGCGGCACCTTGGACGCGGCGGTGGCGAAGGCGCGTGAGGTGGCCAGGGCGGGGGACACGGTCCTGCTGTCCCCGGCGTGCGCGTCGTACGACCAGTTCAAGAACTTCGAGGACCGGGGCGACACGTTCAAGCGCCTCGTCGGGGCGCTCTGACCGTGATGAAGACCTCTCCTCCGACCGCCCCCGTGCGGTTCGATCCGATTCTTCTCTGCGCGGTGCTGGCGCTCGTGACGCTGGGCCTGGTGATGACGTACTCGGCGAGCGCCGTGCTCGCGCAGGACAAGCTGGGCGACAGCCTCTACTTCCTCAAGCGCCAGCTGTCCGCGGCGGGCCTGGGGCTGGTGGGCATGGCGGTGGCCATGAAGCTGGGGTGGCGGAAGCTGGCGCGGCTGGCGTACCCGCTGCTGCTCGTCGCCATCGTGCTGCTCATCGCGGTGGCCATCCCCGGCATCGGCACCACGGCAGGCGGCGCGCGGCGGTGGATCCGCCTGCCGGGCTTCAGCCTGCAGCCGGCCGAAATCGCCAAGTTCGCGTGGCTCGTCTACCTGTCCTATTCGCTGGCGAAGAAGCGGGAGAAGGTGGCCACGTTCTCCATCGGCTTCCTCCCGCACCTGGCCCTGTGCGGCATCCTGGTGTTCTTGTGCATGCTCCAGCCGGACTTCGGCAGCAGCGTGCTGCTGGTGTTCATGCTCTTCGTGCTGCTGTTCGCGGCGGGCACGAAGTTGTCGTACCTGGTGGGCTCCATCCTGCTCGCGCTGCCGCTGGCCTTCGTCGCCATCGCGACCAGCCCCTACCGCATGAAGCGCATCCTCGCGTTCCTGGACCCGTGGGCCCACCGGCACGACGTGGGCTACCAGGTGGCGGAGTCGCTGATGTCCATCGGTTCTGGCGGCATCACCGGCCTGGGCCTGGGGGACGGCCGGCAGAAGCTGTTCTTCCTGCCGGAGGCGCACACGGACTTCATCTTCTCCATCCTGGGTGAGGAGCTGGGGCTCATCGGCGTGGGGCTGCTGGTGGTGCTGTACGCCATCGTCCTGTGGCGCGGCATCCGCGCGGCCCTGGCGGCGGGGGAGACCTTCGGCACGTACCTGGGCCTGGGCATCAGCTCCATCATCGCGTTCCAGGCCACGGTGAACATGTGCGTGGCCATGGGCCTGTTGCCCACGAAGGGCCTGACGCTGCCGTTCGTGTCCTACGGCGGCACGTCGCTGGTGGTGCTGATGGGCTCCGCGGGCGTGCTGCTGTCGCTCAGCGCGAACACGCAGGGCGCGTCGCGGCCGGTGCGCGCGGGCACGACGGACCTGCGGGAGGTGACGGCGTGAAGGTGCTCATCGCGGGCGGCGGCACCGGTGGCCATCTGTTCCCGGGCATCGCGCTGGCGGAGGAGGTCGTCACTCGCCACCCCGCCAACGAAGTGGTGTTCGTGGGCACGGAGAAGGGCCTGGAGGCGCGCGTGGTGCCCAAGGAGGGCTACCCGCTGGAGCTGGTGAAGGTGCAGGGGCTCAAGGGCAAGGGATTCATCGGCCTGCTCAAGGGGCTCATCGCGCTGCCCATGGCGTTCCTCGCGTCGTTCCGCATCCTGTCGCGCCACAAGCCGGACGTGGTGGTGGGCGTGGGCGGCTACGCGAGCGGCCCGGTGGTGCTGGCCGCGTGGCTGATGGGCATCCCCACCGCCATCCAGGAGCAGAACGCGCTGCCCGGGTTCACCAACAAGGTGCTGGGCCGCATCGTGAAGGTCGTCTTCACCTCCTTCGAGGAAGCGCGCAACCACTTCCCGGAAGCCAAGGTGCAGATGATTGGCAACCCCATCCGCAAGAAGCTGATGGACAACTACCTGCGCAGCAGCTCCGCGCACGAGAAGTTCTCCGTCCTCATCTTCGGCGGCAGCCTGGGCGCGCGCGGCCTCAACAACCGCGTGCTGGAGGCGCTGGACTCGCTGGGCGACGTGAAGGGGCAGCTCGACATCGTCCACCAGACGGGGAAGCTGGACCTGGAGAACGTGACGAAGGGCTACGCGGACAAGGGCTTCGCGGACGTGGCGCAGGTGGTGGAGTTCATCGACGACATGTCCTCCGCCTACGCGAAGGCGGACCTGGTCATCTGCCGGGCGGGCGCCACGTCCCTGGCGGAGCTGACGGTGTGCAAGAAGCCCAGCATCCTGGTGCCCTTCCCGCACGCCACGGACAACCACCAGGAAGTGAACGCCCGGGCGCTGGTGGACGCGGGCGCGGCCATCATGTTCCGCGAGTCGGAGCTCACCGGGCAGAAGCTGGCGGAAACGCTGCGCGGCCTGATGACAGACCCCGCGAAGCTCAAGCAGATGGCGAAGAAGGCGGGCATCTTCGGCCGCCCCGCCGCGGCGAAGGAGCTGGCGGACGTGTGCGTGGACCTGACCACCCAGGCCTGGGGCCCGGGCGGACGGGACCGCGGACAGAAGGACGTGAAGAAGGCACCCGGGAGCAAGGCATGAGCAGCAAGACCGTCAGCAACAAGCCCGGCAGCCTCTTCAAGACGCGCCACGCGGCACACGTGCACTTCGTGGGCGTGGGCGGCATCGGCATGAGCGGCATCGCGGAGGTGCTGCTCAACCTGGGCTACCGCGTCTCCGGTTCGGACCTGCGCGAGAGCGACATCACCCGCCGCCTGGCGAAGCTGGGCGCCACGCTCTACGAGGGCCACAAGGCGTCCAACCTGGTGCACGCGGACGTGGTGGTCATCTCCTCCGCGGTGCGCAAGGACAACCCGGAGGTGGTGACGGCGCGCCAGCGCAAGATTCCCGTCATCCCTCGCGCGGAGATGCTCGCGGAGCTGATGCGCCTGAAGTACGCGGTCGCCGTCGCCGGCAGCCACGGCAAGACGACGACGACGTCCATGGTGGCCACGGTGCTGTCCGCGGCGGGCCTGGACCCCACGGCGGTGGTGGGCGGCAAGGTGAACGTGCTCGACTCCAACGCCAAGCTGGGCAAGAGCGAGCTGATGGTGGTGGAGGCGGACGAGTCCGACGGCAGCTTCCTCAAGCTGCACCCGTCCATCGCGGTCGTCACCAACATCGACCCGGAGCACATGGACCACTACGGCGACCTGGAGACACTCCAGTCCGCCTTCGTGGAGTTCTGCAACCGCGTTCCCTTCTACGGCCTCAACGTGCTGTGCCTGGACAACCCCAACGTCCAGGCCCTGCTGCCGCGCATCGAGAAGCGCTTCGTCACGTACGGCAGCTCGCACATGGCGGACTACCGGCTGGAGGGCATCTCGCTGGACGGCTTCACCACCACCTTCCGCGCCTTCCGCCGGGACGAGGACCTGGGCGAGTTCCGCGTGCGCATGGTGGGCGCGCACAACGCCTTCAACGCGCTGGCGGTGGTGGCCATCGCGGAGGAGATGGACATCCCGCTGGAGACGGTGCGCTCCGCGCTGGCGGAGTTCGGCGGCGTGCAGCGCCGCTTCACCGTGCGCGGCGAGGTGGGCGGCGTCACCGTGGTGGACGACTACGGGCACCACCCCACGGAGGTCATGGCCACGCTGTCCGGCGCGCGCCGCGCCTTCGGCCGCCGGGTGGTGGCCGCCTTCCAGCCGCACCGCTACACGCGCACGCACGACCTGATGAAGGAGTTCGCCACCTCGTTCAACGACGCGGACGTGCTCTTCGTCACCAGCGTCTACGCGGCGGGCGAGGAGCCGATTCCCGGCGCCACCGGCGACGCGCTGGCGGAGGCCATCCGCGCGCACGGCCACCGCGACGTGACGTTCGTGGAGAAGCGCGCGGACGTGGCGAAGGCGCTCCACGAGCGCGTGCTCGAGGGCGACCTGGTGCTCACGCTGGGCGCGGGCGACATCACCCAGGTGGGCCCGGACCTGCTCAATCTGATGGGCGCGGCGAAGGGCGGGTAGGGGATGCAGGCGGGCGAGGTGACACCGCTGGCGGCGCGCGTGGCGCGGCTGCCGGGCCTGGACGTGAAGCCGGGCGAGCCCCTGGCGCCGCTCATCAGCGTGCGCGTGGGCGGCCCCGCGGAGGCGCTGGTGCGTCCGCGTTCACCGGACGCGCTGGTGGAGCTGCTGCGCCTGGCCCGCGACGAGGGCATCCCCGTGACGGTGCTGGGCGGCGGGGCCAACACGCTGGTGGGCGACGGCGGAGTGCCGGGGCTCACCGTGAAGCTGCCCCCGGATTTGTTCCCGGAAGGACTGGACGTGGGCCCGGACGACGGCCGGGTGACGCTGGGCACGGGCGCGGCCATTGCCCGGCTGGTCAACGTGATGCGCGCGCAGGGCCTGGTGGGCGCGGAGTTCCTCGCGGGCATCCCCGGCACCCTGGGCGGCGCGGTCACCATGAACGCCGGCACCAAGAACGGCGAGTGCTTCCGCGTGGTGGAGGCCATCGAGGTCGCCACCGCGGACGGGGTGGGGTGGCTGGACAAAGCGCAGGTGCCTCACACCTACCGTCACGCCACACTGCCCGCGGGAGGTATCGTCACCCGCGTGCGCTTCCATCTTCCCAAGGGCGATGTCGTGGCCAGCAAGGCGGCCATGGACGCGGACCTGGGCTACCGCAAGCGCACGCAGCCCTTGAGTCAGCCCAACTTCGGCAGCGTGTTCACCAACCCGCCGGGCGACCACGCCGGGCGGCTCATTGAACTCGTGGGCCTGAAGGGGCACACCCTGGGGCGCGCGCAGGTGTCCACCCTGCACGCGAACTGGATCGTCAACCTGGGCGGCGCTGCCGCTCGGGACGTGCGGGGCCTCATCACCCTGATGCAGGAGCGGGTGAAGGAAGCCACCGGCGTCGTCATGCACCCCGAAGTCAAATTCGTCGGAGTCTTCCTCCCATGAGCATCGGTCCCCGAGGCTTCACCCCCGCTGAGTTGAAGGCGAAGCGCGTCGGCGTGCTGTACGGCGGCCTCTCCAGCGAGCGCGAGGTGTCCCTGCGCACGGGCGCCGCGGTGACGGGCGCCCTCAAGGGGCTGGGCTACGACGTGGTGGAAATCGACGTGGGCAAGGACCTGCCCGCGCGCCTCATCGCGGAGAAGGTGGACGTGGCGTGGCTCGCGCTGCACGGCCGCTTCGGCGAGGACGGCTGCATCCAGGGCCTGCTGGAGGCCATGTTCATCCCCTACACCGGCAGCGGCGTGATGGCCTCCGCCGTGGGCATGGACAAGGTGTACGCGAAGGAGATCTTCGTCGCGCGCGGCATCCCCACGCCCCCCTACCGCGCCTTCGACTCGGCGGAGGCCGCGCTCGCGGAAGGTGACCGGCTGCCGTTCCCCTTCCCGGTGGTGGTGAAGCCCAGCCGCGAGGGCAGCAGCGTGGGCGTGCACATCTGCAAGACGCGCGAGGACTACACCGCGGCCGTCCAGGACGCCTCGAAGCACGCGGGCACGCTCCTGGTGGAGCAGTTCATCAAGGGCCGTGAGGTCCAGGGCGGGGTGCTGGACAACGAGGCCCTGGGCGTCATCGAAGTGAAGGCCGCCCGCGAGTTCTACGACTACGAAGCGAAGTACAAGGCCGGCAGCGGTACTCAGTATCTCTTCCCCGCGCCGCTGCCCCCGGACCTGTACGCCCGCGTCAACGAGGTCTCCCTGGGCGCGCACAAGGCGCTGGGGTGTTCCGGCGGCTCGCGCTCGGACGTCATCGTCACGGAAGGCGGCGACGTCTTCCTGCTGGAAATCAACACGCTGCCCGGAATGACGGCCTCCAGCCTCCTGCCCAAAATCGCGGCGGGGCGGGGCATCGACTTCCCGGCCCTCTGTGAGCGGCTGCTCCAGGGCGCTTCGCTCAAGGCTTGAGCCGCTCCGCGTTCTTTCCTGGAGTTCCGGTCTCTTGCAGGCCGGGGTGGTCCCCCCACGCCGCTACAGCGACGTGGCTGTAGCCAAAAACTGGCGTGGTTCGACGTCCGCACGCAGCATGCGCCTCCCTAGTCATGGCCTTCGGAAAATCCAAGAATCGCCGCCGCCTGGACGCCGCACCGCGCAATGACGCGGTGACGGGCGCGGTCCGTTCGCACGGGCCGTCGGTGGCGAAGGCGCTGGGGTTGGCGGTGGCGACGGCGGGGCTCATCTGGGGCGGCATCGAGCTGCGCGCCTGGGCGGTGGTGTCGCCGCGCTTCGCGCTGGAGTCGGTGAACTTCTCCGGCCTGGAGCGCGCGTCGCGCCCGGAGCTCCTGAAGCTGTCCGGGCTGACGGCGGGGCAGAACCTGTGGACGCTGGACCCGGCCGCGCTGGCGCGGTCCATGGGGCAGCACCCCTGGGTGCGCACGGTGGAGGTGACGCGGCGGTTTCCGCGCGGCGTGTCCGTGGAGGTGACGGAGCACGCACCCGCGGCGCTGGCGGTGCTGGGCGACCTGTACGTGCTGGACGAGGAGGGCGAGCCCTTCAAGCGCGTCACCCCGGGGGACGGGCTGGACTTGCCGCTCGTCACGGGCATGGAGCGCGACGCGTACGTGGCGGACCCGGACGCGGTGCGTTCGAAGTTCCGCGACGCGCTGGATGTAACCCGTGCTTATGCGCGGTTGTTGCCCGGGCGATCCGAGCGGCTTTCTGAAGTGCGCCTGGAGAACACCGGGCTTGCGCTGGTGACGGCGACGGGGCAGGAGGTGCGCCTCGGTGCTGGCGATACGGAAGTCAAGCTCCAGCGGCTGGCGCGCGTTCGACGCGAGCTCAGCACAAGGGGGCTTGCGGCCGCGATCATTCGCTTGGATAACCGTGCCCGACCGGGTTGGGTGGCGGTGAGGCTTTCGAGTGGGTCCGACTCCGTGCGGAGCGGGGACTCGACGCAGTGAGGATGCTTCCTTCACGAAAGTGAGGGAGCCTGGGAGGATTCATGGCGAAGCAGAAGTCGGGGGAGATCATCGTCGGCCTCGACATCGGCACGACGAAGATCTGCGCCATCGTCGGCGAGCTGACCGATAGCGGTATCGACATCATCGGCATCGGCACGCATCCGTCGAAGGGATTGCGCAAGGGCGTCGTGGTCAACATCGAGGCCACGGTGTCGTCCATCCGGCGCGCCGTGGAGGAAGCCGAGCTGATGGCCGGGGCGGAGATCTCCCACGTCTACACGGGGATCGCCGGCGGCCACATCAAGGGCTTCAACTCCCAGGGCATCGTCGCGGTGAAGGACAAGGAGGTCCGCGACGCGGACATCGCGCGCGTCATCGACGCGGCGAAGGCGGTGGCCATCCCGTTGGACCGGGAGGTCATCCACGTCCTGCCTCAGGAGTTCATCATCGACGACCAGGGCGGCATCAAGGAGCCCCTGGGCATGGCCGGCGTGCGCCTGGAGGCCAAGGTGCACATCGTCACGGGCGCCGTCTCCAGCGCGCAGAACATCGTCAAGTGCGCCAACCGCACGGGCCTGAACGTCTCCGACATCGTGCTCCAGCCGCTGGCCTCCGCCGAGGCGGTGCTGAGCGAGGACGAGAAGGAGCTGGGCGTGTGCCTCGTCGACATCGGCGGCGGCACCACGGACATCGCCATCTTCTCCGGCGGCGCCATCGTCCACACGGCCGTCATCGCCCTGGGCGGCAACAACCTGACGAGCGACATCGCCATCGGCCTGCGCACCCCCGCGCACGAGGCCGAGCGCATCAAGCAGAAGTACGGCTGCGCGCTCGCGTCCATGATCAACAAGGACGAGACGATTGAAGTGCCCAGCGTGGGTGGCCGTCAGCCGCGCGTCCTGGGCCGGCAGATCCTCTCGGAGATTCTTGAGCCGCGCGTGGAGGAGATCTTCCAGCTGGTGCACCGGGAGATCCAGAAGTGCGGCTACGAGGACCTGCTCGCGTCCGGCATCGTCATCACGGGCGGCAGCACGCTGCTCGCGGGCATGCCGGAGCTGGCGGAAGAGGTGCTGGGACTGCCGGTGCGCCGGGGCATGCCGCGCGGCATTGGCGGCCTGGTGGACGTGGTGAAGAGCCCCATGTACGCCACGGGCGTGGGCCTGGTGGTCTACGGCGCCAAGCACATGGACCGCCGCATGTTCCGCATCCGCGAGGACGGCAACGTCTACAAGAAGGTGAAGGGCCGGATGCGCGAGTGGCTGGAAGAGATTTTCTAGTCCGGTTTCCGGCGTCCGTAACGCGCTGAGCCAGGGGGTCCCTTCGGGGGCCCTTTCGCGTTTCTGGGGGCTGTGTTCGGGAACTGGATTGACGTGTCAGAGGGGAACGCTGACGCGTCCGTCCTGGACGCGGACATTTTCCAGATTCCGGAATCTGGATCCTGCTTCCGGACTCTCGCCCTGGGTACGGGCAGCCAATCGTGCAAGTTCCAGGATTTGGACGGTTCGGGAATTCGACAGAGGATGGCTTCCGGCTTGCTATGGGAGCCCGTGGCTCCCGGAACGGATTTCTCCGTTCCTGGTGAGCCTCTGACCTTATGACTCCACAAAAGACTTCGCGGTTGCTGACGCCCCTCACGGGACTTCGCCGCTCGGCCGCGGGCCTGTTGGCCCTGCTGTGTGCCGTGCTGATGGCGCCACCCGCCTACGCTGAACCCGACACCTTCGGTCTGGGCAACGGTTCGGATGGCCCGCTGACGGTCAACGCGGCCAACACGGTCGTCAACACGTACACGCGACTCCGGGCGAACGCGGCTGTGGGGGCCACGTCCGTGGGCGTGGTGGACACAACCGGTTTCGCGGTGGACGACCTGGTGATGATCTACCAGTCCACCGGCTTCACGGGCACGGTCACCTCCAGTGCGACGGGCCCGTTCGACTTCACGACGAACGCGGTGGGCAACTGGCAGTTCGTGCGCGTGACGGCGCTCACAGGCAATACGCTGACCTTCACCGACACGCCGCTCACGGCGGCGTTCTCGGGCGGCACGAACGCGACGGCCACCCGCACCTCGGCGCAGGCCATCCGGGTGCCGGAATACACGACCGTGACCATCAACGCGGGCGCGAGCATCGTCGCCCGGCCGTGGTCCAGCGCGGATATCAACGACACCGTGGGTGGCGTCGCCATCTTCTTCGCGACGGGGACGGTGACGAACAACGGCACCATCTCCGCCACGGGAGCGGGCTTCCGCGGCGCGGAGTACTTCAACAGCAGCGGAGACAACTGCGCCGCGAACGCCTATGACCTGTCGCAACCCAATGGCGGCGCCATGAAGGGCGAGGGGCCCGTGCCCGCCCGTTACAAGCCGCCTACGGTGTTCTTGCAGACCGCGCCGATCTCGGGCCGCGGCAACATCCTCAACGCCGGTGGTGGCGGCATCTGCCACAACTCCGGTGGTGGTGGCGGTGGCAACGGCGGCGCGGGTGGTATCGGCGGTCGGACGTGGACCGGTGACACCGCTCCGGCGCGTCCGGTGGGCGGCCTCCCCGGTGGCCAGATGCTGTTCAGCCCGGCGACCCGCGTCCTGTTCGGCGGCGGTGGTGGCTCGGGTCACGGCAATGACGAAACGGGCACCGGCGGCGGAAACGCGGGCGGCATCGTCTTCGTGCGCGGCGCGGCGCTCGCGGGAGCGGGCAGCATCACGGCGGACGGCGTCTCCGCGGCGAGCTCCCAGAACGACGCGGCGGGTGGCGGTGGCGCGGGCGGTACCCTCTCCCTGCGGTTCACGGGCGCCCTGGCGTGCACGGGTGCCGGCACGCTGTCCGCGAAGGGCGGCAACGGCGGCAACAGCACCTTCGTGGAGTCGCCGCACGGCCCGGGCGGCGGCGGCGGCGGCGGCAACATCCACATGCAGGCCAGCGCCTACTCCTGCCCCGCGTCGGTCGCGGGAGGCGCGGCGGGTACCCAGCCCACGGCGACTGCTCCGGATGGCGCGACCTACGGCTCTGCGCTGGGCAACCCGGGTGTCATCACCCAGGGCCCGGCTCCCACCGTGCTCACCCCGGCCAATGGTTCGTCCACGTCGAACACCACGCCCCCCATCACGGGCACGACGCCGAGCCCGAATCAAACCGTCCGCATCTACATCGACGGCCAGCCCCAGCCCATTACGGTGACGTCCGACGCGTTGGGCAACTTCACCTTCACGCCGGCGGTGCCCCTGAGCGTGGCCGCGCACACCGTCTACGCGGTCACGGTGACCGCTGGCGTCGAGAGCGCCCCGAGCAATACCAACACCTTCACCATCACCGCCGCGGCGACGCCGACGGTGGCCATCACCACGCCGGCCAACGGCTCGACGGTGACGAACCCCACCAACGTGGTGGTGTCCGGCACGGCGGCGAACGCCACGTCCGTCACGTTCACGCTGGGTGGGCAGAGCTACGGCCCCGTCACGGTGACGGGCGGCAACTGGACGTTCACGGTGCCCGGCCCGCTGGCCAATGGCTCACAGACGGTGTCGGCGGTGTCCACCAACGGCACCACGAACAGCACGGCCGCGACCAGCACCTTCACGGTGGCCGGTCCGACGGTGGCCATCACCGCGCCGGCCAACGGCTCGACGGTGACGAACC
The DNA here is from genome assembly GCF_003986945.1 of Corallococcus sp. AB018. NCBI lineage: Bacteria > Pseudomonadati > Myxococcota > Myxococcia > Myxococcales > Myxococcaceae > Corallococcus > Corallococcus sp. AB018. Next base: position 73,433 of record NZ_RAWR01000015.1, read on the forward strand.
CCACCAACGTGGTGGTGTCTGGCACGGCGGCGAACGCGACGTCCGTCACGTTCACGCTGGGTGGGCAGAGCTATGGCCCCGTCACGGTGACGGGCGG